>JACXUX010000026.1 GCA_014763725.1 Rhodobacterales bacterium | reverse complement strand
GTCGATCGGCGCGCCGTCGAGGTTGGCGAATCGCGCGTCGCGGCTGCGGTGGTCCTGGCTGGGGGTAGCGCGCCGGCGGATCAGCGCGTCGGGGCAATGGTCCAGCCCGCCCGTCCGCGCCAGCGCCGCCGACAACAGGGCCGACTGGTTGTAGCGGCGGCGGAACAGCCGCCCGCGGTGCAGCGGCACCGGCACCACCAGCTGGTCGGGCCGCAGCACCGCCGCCCCCGCCCGCCGCATCCAGCCCGCCGCGGGCCCCACCAGATCGAGCCGGTCGGCGTGTTTCAGCGCCAGAACCAGATCGCGCGCCCGGCCCTGATACAGCAGCGCGGCCCGGCCCCGGTCCCAGGGGCGGGGGGTCTGCAGGCAGTCGTCGCAATGGACGGGGTGACCGGGATCGTCACCCGGCAGGGGGGTGCCGCACAGGTCGCAGACCAGGCCCGCGACAAAGGGCGTGTCGCGCCAGCAGGTCCCGCACAGGCCGAAGTCCGAGGCCACCGCAGCCTCGCAGGCCAGGCAGGCGGGCGGATAGACCGCCCGGATCGCCGCCTGCAGGATCGCTTGCATTCCGCCCATCGCCGCCTACCCTGCGCCCCCATGACCGCGCCGCCGCCGCTGATCGACCGCCCCGCCCTGACCCGCCAGCGCGCCCGCGCCCTGCGCAGGCAGCCGGCGCTGTTCCTGCACCACGATGCCGCCGACGAGGTTCAGGAAAGACTGGTCGAGGTTAACAGGACGTTTACGGACATCGCCGTGATCACGCCCTTTGCCCAGGTCTGGGCGCCCCGGCTGCCGCAGGCGCGGATCCTGCCGGATGACGAGGTGCTGGACCTGCCCCCCGCCGGCCAGGATCTGGTGATCCATGCGCTGGCGCTGCACTGGGCCAACGACCCGGTGGGCCAGCTGATCCAGTGCCGCCGCGCGCTGCGGCCCGACGGGCTGTTCCTTGGCGTGCTGTTCGGCGGCCGCACGCTGGCCGAACTGCGCGCCGTCCTGGCCGAGGCCGAGGCGGCCGAGACCGGCGGCCTGTCGCCCCGAGTGCTGCCCATGGCCGAGATCCGCGATCTGGGCGGGCTGCTGCAGCGCGCGGGGTTCGCCCTGCCGGTGGCCGATTCGGTGCTGCGCCGGGTGACCTATCGCGATGCGCTGCATCTGATGGCCGACCTGCGCGCCATGGGCGAGACGAGCGCCCTGGCCGCCCGGCCGCGCCGGTTCACCCGGCGCGGGGTGCTGGCGCGGGCGCAGGCGGGCTATGCCGCGGCCTTTCCGGCCGCAGACGGCCGCATCGCCGCCAGTTTCGAGATGATCCACCTGGCCGGCTGGGCGCCGCACGACAGCCAGCCGAAACCGCTGCGCCCGGGCTCGGCGCTGACGCGGCTGGCCGATGCGCTGTCCCCCCGCGACCAAGCGTAGCGGTTGACCCCGCCCCCGAACCGCTTATGTGGGTCGCAGTTAAAGGACAGTGCAGGATAAGAACATGCTCGATGCCAAGCCGGGCCACGCGGTCGTTCCGCCCGCCGCGACCCTTGTCCGCTCGGGCGAGGGCCGCCTGACCCATGCGCCCGCAGATCACCCGCCGGTGCGCGCGGCCCGCGTCGGCGTTCTGGTGGCCAATCTGGGCACGCCGGACAACTACGACTACTGGTCGATGCGCCGCTACCTGAGCGAGTTCCTGTCCGACCGCCGCGTGATCGACTATTCGCCCTGGCTCTGGCAGCCGCTGCTGCAGCTGGTGATCCTGTCCAAGCGGCCCTTCTCGTCCGGCGCGAACTACAAGTCGATCTGGAACGAGGAGCTGGGCGAAAGCCCGCTGATGACCATCACCCGCGACCAGACCGCCCGCATCGCCGAACGGCTGACGGCACGGCATGGCGACCGGGTCATGGTCGATTTCTGCATGCGCTATGGCAACCCCTCGACCGTGTCGAAGGTGCGCGCGATGGTCGAGGCGGGCTGCGAGAAGATCCTGTTCTTTCCGCTCTATCCGCAATCGGCGGGCGCCACGACCTGGACGGCGAACGATGCCTTCTTCCGCGCGCTGATGCGCGAAAAGCGCCAGCCCGCCGCCCGCACCGTGGCCGAATATTTCGAGCATCCGCTGTATATCGAGGCGCTGGCCGCCTCGGTCGAGCGGGCCTATGCCGCGCTGGACCATCGCCCCGACGTGCTGGTGGCCAGCTATCACGGCATGCCCAGACGCTATCTGATGGATGGCGATCCCTATCACTGCCAGTGCCAGAAGACCTCGCGCCTGCTGCGGGAACGGCTGGGCTGGGACAAGGACCAGATCCAGACCACCTTCCAGTCGGTCTTCGGCCCCGAGGAATGGCTGCGCCCCTACACCGTCGAACATGTCGCCGAACTGGCCAAGCAGGGCAAGAAGCGCATCGCGGTGATCGCGCCCGCCTTCTCGGCCGATTGCATCGAGACGCTGGAAGAGATCAACGGCGAGATCCGCGAAGCCTTTGAACATGCGGGGGGCGAGGTGTTCACCTACATCCCTTGCCTGAACGCGGATGAGGCGCATATCACCGCGTTGACCGCAGTGATCGAGGAAAACCTGGCCGGCTGGGTCGGTTAGGCCGCGCGCGGGCGGGGGCTGGGGGCCCGCCCCCTGGAATGCAGAAGGGCGGCAGGTTTCCCTTCCGCCCCTCAGTGTCGGTAAACCGACAGGAATCAGTTCGAAGCCGCAGCGGCGACGACCAGCAGCAACAGCAGCGGAACGATCAGGCCGCCCGACGACGACGACGTCGCGGCTTCCACGACTTCCGGCTCCATCACGGGTTCGGCCATGCCGCCGGCGAAGGTAGCGGTGGCGGCGACCGTCAGGGCGGCAGCGAGCACGAGTTTCTTCATGTTAACCTCCAGATATTGCCCACCGGCGCATGTTGCAGAGGGACACCGGCGTGCACCCAAGCTGTACCTCGTAACCCTCTCATAAGCAGCTTGCCCCGGGGAATGCAACGTGGGTCACGCGGGCGTCAGGCTGCACCTGCGGCGTGTCGTCAAATTAGCAACACCTGCGTGCCAACTTTGGCCAGCTCGAACAGCTGCGCGATGTGTTCGTTGTACAGCCCGATGCAGCCGTTCGACGAACGCCGGCCGATCTTGCGCGTGTCGTGCGTGCCGTGGATGCGGTAGTAGGTCCAGGACAGATACAGCGCATGGGTGCCCAGCGGGTTGTCGGGGGCGCCGCCCTCGACCACATCGGGCCATTCGGGGTTGCGTTCCTTCATCGCCGGGGTGGGCCTCCAGGTGGGCGCGACGACCTTCCGCACCACTTCGGTGCGGCCGCGACGGGTCAGATCCTCGGACAGCGGGACGGATGTGGGGTAAAGCCGGTAGATCGTCTGATCTTCCGACCAGAAGTGCAGCGCGCGCGAGGTGGTATCGACCAGAATCGCGCCGCTGCGCGTGTTGTCGAAATAGTCCTGCCAGTTCAGCATGCGGAAGCTGGAGATGTTGCTGCGCACCGAACCGGACAGGGGCACGTCCATCTCGGTCGTGCCGTCCTGGGCGCGGGCGGGCAGGGCCGCTGTGCCCAGCGCAGCAGTGGAGACCGCCAGCAGGCGGCGTCGGGTCAGGGGGTTGGTCGTCATCTGCTCTATCCCGTAGGGCATCTTTTGCGGCTCAGACTAGTCGAAGGGCCCTGCGCAGGCAAATCAAAGCCCCGTCAGCCTGCGGATGTCCGCCTGCGTCACGCAGAGTTGGGTTTGAACCCCGCGCGGGCTTTGGCTAAAGCTGCGCTGGGGCAGCATGGGTGAGGCCAGATGACCAGAGTTTCCGTCCTGATTGTGTGCAGCCTGGCCTTTCTGTCGGCCTGTGCCACGGCGCCGGTGGGCCAGCTGGGCCCTGATGGCCGGCCACTGCCGCAGGTCTATCGCATCACGGCCGAGGATGCGGGCCGCATCCAGTATCGCACGCTGGATTCGGTGAACGCGCTGCGCCAGGCCGCGGGCGCCGCGCCGCTGATGCTGAACGCCGAGCTGAACGCCGCAGCCGCCACCCATGCCCGCGACATGAGCGTGCAGAACCGCCCCTGGCACTTCGGGTCCGACGGATCCTCGCCGCTGGACCGGGTGCGGCGGGTGGGCTACCTGGGCCAGCTGTCGGGCGAGCTGATCGCCGAAACCTATGAGACCGAGCTGGAAACCCTGGCCAACTGGATGGCCCAGCTCGATACGCGGCTGGTGATCCTGGACCCCGCCGCGCGGCAGATGGGCCTGGCCTGGTATCAGGAGCCGAACGGCAAGATCTGGTGGACGCTGATCACCGGCAGCTGACCGCCGCGCCGCCGTCAGGGCAGGATATGCACCACGGTCCCGTCGCGGACCATGGCATAGACATCCTCGATCTCGCGGTCGGTCACGGCGATGCAGCCCGCGGTCCAGTCATCCGGGCGGCCCTTCTTGCCGCTGCCGCCGTGGATGAAGATGTCGCCGCCCGGCGACTTGCCCTGCGCCTCGGCAAAGGCGCGGTCGGCCATGCTGGGATAGCTGATCCCGATCGACAGGTGGAACGCGCTGTAGGGGTTGCGCCGGTCGATGAAATAGGTGCCCTCGGGGGTCTTGCCGTCGCCATCGAACTGCTTGTGCCCCTGGGGGGCAAAGCCCAGATCGACGTCATAGCTTTTCAGCACCCGGCCATGGTGCAGCAGATACATCTTGCGGTCGGCCTTGTGGACCTGGACGCTGGTCACCTCGGGCCCGGTATAGGTCCTGAACTTCGATCCGCAGGCCGACAGCCCCACGGCCATCGCCAGCACCAGCGCGATCCGCACCACCCACATCTGCCTGCACCCCTGCCCGGTCTTGGCCCCGCTTACCCCGCGTCGGGCGATGCTGCAAAGCGGCGCGTGCTCACCCTTTCGTGACCGTCACAGCGACAGCCGCGCCACCAGTTCGACATGGGCCGACCAGCGGAACTGGTCGATGGGCTGGACCCAGTCCAGCCGATAGCCCGCCGCGGTCAGGATGCGGGCATCGCGGGCAAAGGTGACGGGGTTGCAGGACACCAACGCCACCACCGGCACCCGCGCCGCGGCCAGGCGGTGGGTCTGCGCCTCGGCCCCCGCCCGGGGCGGGTCGATCACCCCGGCGGCGATGCCCTTGAACTCGTCGGGTTCCAGCGGGCGGCGGAACAGGTCGCGCGCCACGGCGGTCAGCCGCTTCAGCCCCGGCGTGTCGCGCCAGCCGCGGTCCAGCGCGGCGATCATCGCGGCCTCGCCCTCGGCGGCCAGAACCTCGGCCCGTTCGGCCAGGGGCAGGGCAAAGGTGCCGCAGCCGGCGAACAGGTCGGCGATGCGGGGGGCGTCGCCCACCGCCTGGGCCACGGCCTGCACCAGCGCGGCCTGGCCGTGATCGGTGGCCTGCAGAAAGGCGCCGGGCGGCGGCACCACCCGCGCGCGCCCCATCTGCTGGGCGGGGGGCGCGCGCAGGGCCGCGATCTCATCCCCCCAGGTCAGGCGCGACAGGCCATGGTCCTCGGCCAGCCGGGCCAGGTCCTGGCGCAGTGGGGCGTCCAGCGGCTTGCCGCCCTGCACCACCACATCGGGGCCGGCCAGCGATCGCGTCAGGGTCACCGCCAGTTCGCCGCTGCGCGACCCGCCCAGGCGCGCCAGCGCCTCGACCGCGGGCCGCGCGGCCATCAGGTCGGGGTGCAGCAGCTGGCAGTTCGGCACCGGGATGATCGTGCCCGACCCGCGGGCGTGAAAGCCTACCAGCGCGCCGCCCTTGGTGCGGCGGGCCGCCAGTGTGGCGCGCCTGCGCGACCGGGGGGGCGAGGTCTGGATCGCCCGCACCGGCGCCGCCAGCCCCTGGCCCGCCAGCGCGCCGGCGACGATGCCGGTCTTCCACTCGGCCACCAGCGCGTCGCCCGCGTGCTGCATCAGACAGCCGCCGCAGCTGCGGGCATGGGGGCAGGGCGGGCGCACCCGCAGCGGGCTGGGCTTCAGGATGCGCAGATCGGCCAGCCGGTCGCCGTGCAGCGTGCCCTCGACCTCTTCGCCCGGCAGGGCGCCGGGGGCAAAGACGGGGCCGTCCGGCCCCTCGGCCATGCCATCGCCCAGATGGCCCAGACGGGTGACGGTCAGCTTCACTCGGCGGCGTCCCGGTCGTCGTCGATGCCGATGAACCCGCCCGACTGGCGGTTCCAGTAGCGCGCATAAAGCCCGCCGCGGGTCAGCAGCGCCTCATGCGTGCCGTCCTCGACGATGCGGCCCTCGTCCAGCACCACGATGCGGTCCATGGCGGCGATGGTCGACAGCCGGTGCGCGATGGCCAGCACCGTTTTGCCCTGCATCACCCGGGTCAGCGCGGACTGGATGCTGGCCTCGACCTCGCTGTCCAGGGCGCTCGTCGCCTCGTCCAGCACCAGGATGGGGGCGTCCTTCAGGAAGGCGCGGGCCAGCGCGATGCGCTGGCGCTGGCCGCCCGACAGTTTCACCCCGCGTTCGCCCAGATGCGCGTCATAGCCGCGCCGGCCCGTGTGGTCGACCAGGCCCGGGATGAAGTCATGCGCCTCGGCCGCGCGGGCGGCGGCGATCAGTTCGTCTTCGGTCGCGTCGGGCCGCCCATACAGGATGTTGTCGCGGGCCGAGCGGTTGAACATCGCGGTTTCCTGCGTGACCATGCCGATCTGGCGGCGCAGGGATTCCTGCGTGACCTGGCGCAGGTCGTGCCCGTCCACCGTGATCGTGCCGCGTTCGGCGTCATAGAGCCGCAGCAGCAGCGCCACCAGCGTCGACTTGCCCGCGCCCGAGGCGCCGACGATCCCCAGCTTCTGCCCGGCAGGGATATGCAGGTCGATGCCCGTCACGCCGCCCGTGCGCCGGCCATAGGCAAAGCTGACATCGGCAAAGCGGATGTCGCCCGCCACGCGCGCCAGATCGGTGGCCCCCGGTGCATCGGTCAGCGAGTGGGGCGCGGCCAGGGTGCGCATGGCATCCTCGACCTCGCCGACCGAGCCGTAGATCGACATCAGGGTAAAGCTGACCCAGCCCGACATCTGCGCCACACGCATGGCGATGGCCCCCGCCGCGGCAATGTCGCCGGGGCTGGCGCGGCCCGCCTGCCACATCAGCACCGTGCCCCCGATCAGCAGGACCGGCAGCACCCCCGCCAGCGCCATCAGCGCAAAGCGGAAGGCGGTGGAAATCTCGCCGAACTCCACGCTGCGGGTGCGGAACACCTCCATCGCGCGCAGGGCGACGCGGTCCTCGAAGGCGGCATGGGCGAACAGCTTGACCGTCTTGATGTTGGTGATCGTGTCGACCACCTGGCCCGACACCATCGCCCGGGCCGAGGCCCGCGCCGCCGAATTCACCCGCACCCGCGGCAGGAAGAACCGGATCAGCCCCAGATAGACGACCAGCCACACCGCCATGCCCAGCGCGATCCAGGGGTCGATCACCAGCAGGAAGGCCACCGACCCGATGACCGAGGCCAGCGCGAAGAAGACGGTGTTGATCACCTCGGTCGCGACATCGGTCAAGGCGCGGGCGCCCTGCATCTGCTTCTGCGCGATCCGCCCGGCAAAGTCGTTGTCGAAGAAGGTGACGGCCTGCCCCAGCGTCCAGCGGTGCAACCGGCTCAGCACCAGCGGCAGCACGTTCGGCCCCACCACGATCGAGTTGGTGGCCGAAGCTACGCCAAAGGCCAGCGGCCGCAGCAGCAGGTAGAAGGCCAGGAACAGCACGATCAGCCCGCCGTGGTCGGACAGGAAGGCCGCCGGCCCCGAGGCCACCGCCGCGTCGATCACCCGGCCCAGGATCAGGGCCGACACCACCTCGGTCGCGCCGGCCACGGCCGAGACCAGGCCCGCCACCCACAGCATCGGCCAGGCCCCGCGCAAGGCCCAGCGGAAGAAGCGCCCCAGCACCTGCGGCGGCGGCCCGTCCGCGGGGCGGAAGGCGTCGATCGTTTCGGCCAGCCGTGCCAGTGCCGTCATTCCGCCGCCTCCTCCAGCCCGATGAAGCCGCCCGACTGGCGCGCCCAGAACCGGGCATAGAGCCCGCCGCGCGCCAGCAACTCGGCATGGGTGCCGTCCTCGACCACGCGGCCGTCGTCCAGCACCGCGATCCGGTCCATCGCCGCGATGGTCGACAGCCGGTGCGCGATGGCGATCACCGTCTTGCCCTGCATCACGCGGTAGAGCGTGTCCTGGATCGCGGCCTCGACCTCGCTGTCCAGCGCGCTGGTCGCCTCGTCCAGGATCAGGATCGGCGCGTCCTTCAGGATCACGCGGGCCAGCGCGATGCGCTGGCGCTGGCCGCCCGACAGTTTCACCCCGCGTTCGCCGACATGGGCGTCATAGCCCTGGCGCCCCTCGGGGTCGCGCAGGCGCAGGATGAAGTCATGCGCCTCGGCCCGTTTCGCGGCCTCGATCATCTGGTCCTCGGTCGCGTCGGGCCGGCCATAGAGCAGGTTGTCGCGGACCGACCGGTGCAGCAGGGCGCTGTCCTGCTGGACCATGCCGATCTGGCGGCGCAGGCTGTCCTGGGTGACCCGGGCGATGTCCTGCCCGTCGATCAGGATGCGCCCGCCTTCGGCGTCGTAGAACCGCAACAGCAGCTTGACCAGCGTCGACTTGCCCGCGCCCGACCGGCCGACCAGGCCGATCTTCTGCCCCGGCTCGATCGTCAGCGTCACGTCGCGCAACCCGCCCGAGCCCTGGCCATAGTGATGCGCCAGGCCCTGGAACTCGATCCGCCCCGCGCGATAGTCCAGCGCGGGCGCCCCCGGCCGGTCGGTCAGGGTGACGGGCTTGCTGATCGTCTCGATCCCCTCGGCCACCACGCCCAGGGCCTGGACGAGGCTGGTCGTGGCCCACATGATCCAGTAGGTCAGGTTGTTCAGCCGCAGGGCCAGCGCCGTGGCCGCGGCCACCGTGCCGGTGCTGGCCTGGCCCGCATGCCACAGCCAGATCGCCCAGCCGGTGACCGACACGATCAGCGCCCCGTTCAGCGCGGTCAGGATCACGTCCATCGTGGTGATCACGCGCATCTCGTGCTGGAATTTCTGGCGCGCGGTCTCGATCGCCTCGCGCGCATGGCTGATCTCGCGGTCGTGATGGGCGAAGAGCTTGACCGAATGGATGTTGGTATAGGCATCGACCACGCGGCCCGTGACGGCGGACCGCGCGTCGGAACTGGCCTTGGCCGCGGGGCCCGCGCGGCGCAGCGTCCAGCGCACCAGCGCGGCATAGCCCAGGAACCACACCGCCATGGGCAGCGTCAGCCGCGCATCGGCCTGCGCCAGCATCAGCGCCGCGCCGATGATGGTGACGGATGCAAAGGCCATCGCGTCAAAGGTCTGGAACACCGCGTCGCCCGCGGCGGGCGGGGTCTGCATCACCCGGTTGGCGATGCGGCCGGCGAAGTCGCCCTCGAAGAAGCCCACGGGCTGGCGCAGCACATGGCGATGCGCGCGCCAGCGGATCATCGTGCCGAAGTTGGGCAGGATGGTGTTGTGCAGCAGCGCGACATCCGTGCCCGCCAGGATCGGCCGCAGGATCAGGATCGCCGCGCCCACGGCCAGCATCTCGGTCCCGTGGCGGGCCCAGACCTCGGCCGGGGTGCCGCTGGCCAACAGGTCGATCACCCGGCCCAGATACCAGATCAGCGCGACATCGGCCGCCGCCATCAGCACCGACAACAGCCCCGTCACCGCAAAGACGCCGCGGAACGGCCCGATGTAGCCGCGCAGAAAGGGCCACAGCCCCTGCGGCGGGGTGTCGGTTTCCTCATAGGGGCCATAGGGGTCCACGAGGTTTTCGAAGAAGCGGAACATGGCACGGCCTTGGGGAACTGCCCCGCGCCATATAGCCCGGATCAGGGCCGAGGGAAACCGGCCCGGGCACGCGCCAGCAGATCGGCGCGCGGGGCGGTCAGCCCGCTGTCCAGCCAGTGGCGTTGCAGCGCGGCCAGCGCGGCACCCAGGTCGGGCCCCTGCAGCGCGGGCATCAGGTCGGCCGCGGTCACCGGAAAGACCGCCGTGCTGCCGCGGGCGACCTCGTCCTGCCAGCCGGGGGGCAGGGGGGAACCGGTCAGCGCGGCGCGCAGGCGCAGCGCCCCCGCCGCCTGATCCGCCCCCAGGCGCCAGGCCAGGGCGGCGGGGCCGTCGCCGTCCTGCGCGGCGCGGGTCAGGCGGTCCAGCGCCGCGGCCTCGGCCCGGCTGAGGCGCAGCCGATCAGCCACGTCCTGCCCGCCCAGCGCGGCCAGCCGCACCCGCCAGTCGGGGGGCGCGCCGTCCTCCAGATGCACCAGGGGCGCCAGCGCCGCGGGATCGGCGCCCGGCAGCACGCGCGCCAGCACGCCCGCCTGCGCCATCGCGGCCACCGCGGGGGCGGGGTCGGGCGCGGCCAGCAGGCGGCGCATCTCATGCCCCAGACGTTCGCGCGACAGCTGGTCCAGACCCCCGGCCCCCGCCGCACAGGCGGCCAGGCCCGCGGCGTCGATCCCGCCCGCCGGGTCGGCATACCAGGCATGGAACCGGAAGAAGCGCAGGATGCGCAGGTAATCCTCGGCGACGCGCTGGTCCGGGTCGCCCACGAACCGCAGCCGCCGCGCCTGCAGGTCGGCCAGGCCCCCCAGCGGGTCGATCACCCGGCCCCGCCGGTCGGCATAAAGCGCGTTCATCGTGAAGTCGCGCCGCGCCGCATCCTGGGCCACGTCGTCGGCAAAGGCCACGGTCGCATGGCGGCCAAAGGTTTCCACATCGCGGCGGAAGGTCGTCACCTCCAGCGGGCGGCCATGGGCGATCACCGTCACCGTGCCGTGGTCCACGCCGGTGGGCACGGCGCGAAAGCCTGCGGTCCCGGCCAGATCGGTTACCCGGTCGGGCCGGGCGTCGGTCGCGATGTCGACATCGGCCACGGGCGCCCCCAGCAGCGCGTTGCGCACGCAGCCGCCCACCGCCAGCGCCTGATGGCCCGCCGACTCGAGCGCGGCCATCAGCCCCTGGGTGCCTGGGTGGTCCAGCCAGTCGCCATGCAGCGTGACGGTGCCCCCGGTCATCGCGCGGCCCGGTCGGCCAGGCCGCGCAGGATGCGTGCCGTGGCGCCCCAGATGTAATAGGGCCCCCAGGGCACCGCGTAATAGCGCCGCCATTCGCCGCGCCAGCGCCGCCGCTCGATGCGGAACTGCGCGGGGTCCAGCAGATGCGCCAGCGGGACCGAGAAGACCTCATCGACCTCGCCCGCCTCGGGGCGGGGGGCAAAGCGGCCGGTCACATGCGCCAGCACGGGCGTCACGTTGTAGCCGGTGATCGTGACGTGATCGGGCAGCCGGCCCAGCAGCGTCACCTGCGCGCGGGGCAGGCCGATCTCTTCCTCGGTCTCGCGCAGGGCGGCATCCTCGGCGGTTTCGCCGGGGTCGGTCTTGCCGCCCGGAAAGGCGATCTGGCCGGGATGGTGCTTGAGCCGCGAGGACCGCTTGGTCAGGATCACCCGCGTCCCGTCGGGCCGGTGCCAGACCGGCACCAGAACGGCCGCGGGGCGCAGCGTGGCGGGGTCGGGTTCCGCCGCGCCGGGGTTCAGGTCGAAATCGGACGAGGCCGCCGCCGGCCGGGCCAGCAGCGCGGCCAGCGCCTCAGGCCCCATCGCCGGGGGCCCTGACCGCCTCGAACCCCAGGGTCAGGGGGTCGAATTCGTAATGCGCGCCGCAGAACTGGCAGTCGGCGGTGACGATCCCTTGCTCGGTCGTCATGTGGCGGATGTCCTTGGCCGAATAGATCGACAGCGACTGGCGCACCTTGTCCTCGGAACAGGAACAGCCGAAGCGGACCGCCTGGGCCGGAAAGACGCGCGGCCCCTCTTCGTGGAACAGCCGCACCAGCAACTCGGTCGGCGGCACGCTGGGGCCGATCAGCTCGATGTCCTCGACGGTATCCAGCAGCAGGTTGGCGCGGGTCCAGTTCTCGCCCTCTTCGCCCGACAGGATGTCGGCATGGGTCAGCAGCCCGCCCTCGCCCGATCCGCCGCCCGAGGGGGCGCCGGGGCTGGCCTTGGGCATGTGCTGCAGCATCACCCCGCCGCCGCGCCACTGTTCCGGCCCGCCGGGCATCTGGCTGCGGCCGAAGGACAGCGCGAACCGCGTGGGCAGCTGTTCGGACTGGGCAAAGTAGGTTTCGGCACAGGCGGTCAGCGACCCGCCCGCGATGGGGGTGATGCCCGAATAGGGCAGGGTGCCCTGGCCCTGGTCGATCAGGATGGCGAAATAGCCTTCGCCGATCTGGCCGAAGGGCTCGGCCCCAAGATCCAGCCGGTCGGGGTCAAAGCTGGCCCAGGCGCGGATGCGCGCGGGTTCGCCGTCCTGGCCGGGGCCGTAGTAGTCGGTCGCGATGATGCGCGCCGCCCCCTTGCCACGGACCTGCAGGCTCAGCTTCCAGCGCAGCTTGATCGTCTGGCCGATCAGCGCGGTCAGCAGGGCGGCCTCGGCCACCAGCGCCTCGATGGGGGCGGGATAGGAATGTTGTGCCAGAACCTGATCCAGCACCCCGTCCAGCCGCGCCACCCGGCCGCGGATGTCGGAACGGTCAAGCTGGAAGGGCAGGACGGTGTCGTCCCAGGCGATCTGCTTTCCAAGCGTCATGGGGGGGTTCCTGCGGCGTTGCGCCAAGGGCAATACCGCGTCCATATAGGCACGGCAACCGCAGGTCCAAGGGGGGCAGGCATGATCAGACGGTATGGCGAACCTGCGCGGGGCGGGCAGCGCTATCGCCTGCGGCCCGGTGTCTATGCCGTGTTGCGGCTGGGCGATGCAATCCTGGCCACGCATCAGGCCGAACCGGTGTCCGAACTGCAGCTGCCGGGCGGCGGCATCGACGCGGGCGAACACCCCGTCGCCGCCCTGCACCGCGAGGTGTACGAGGAAACCGGCTGGACCATCGCGGTCACCCGCCGGCTGGGGGCGTTCCGCCGGTTCACCTACATGCCGGAATACGACCTGTGGGCGGAAAAGCTGTGCACGGTCTATCTGGCGCGGCCGGTGCTGCGGCGGGGGCCGCCGACCGAACCGGGGCATCTGGCGGTCTGGCTGCCGCTGGCCGATGCGCCGGGGATGCTGGGCAATGCGGGCGACCGGGCGATGCTGGCGGGCTATCTGCGCGCCGCCGCGTGACGGGCGGGCGCCCGCGGACAGGAGGGGACGGAATGGACGGCACCCGCATGCGCCTGCGGCTCTACTTCGGGGACGATCTGATGTTCGGCCCCGGCAAGGCAGACCTGCTGGATCTGATCGCGGCCGAGGGCTCGATCTCGGCCGCGGGGCGCCGCATGGGCATGAGCTACAAGCGCGCCTGGACCCTGGTCGAAGAGATGAACGCCGCCTTTACCGAGCCGCTGGTGGTCTCCAGCCGTGGCGGGGCCCAGGGCGGCGGGGCGGCGCTGACGGCGGCGGGCCAGGCGGTGCTGGCGCATTACCGCCGGCTCGAGGCGATCGTGGCCGACCAGGGCGCCGATCAGATCGCCGCGATCCGCCAGCGGCTGAAGGCCGCCCCCACGGACTGATCCGCGCCCCCTCAGCCCGGCAGGTCCACCCCCAGATGGCGCGCGGCATGGGTCAGCAACTCGCGCTTGATCGGGTCGTTGCGCATCTGGGCCGCCAGTTCGGCCTGCGCGGCCTCGCGCCCCAGCTGGGTCAGCGAGGCTTCCCATTGGCCAAAGTAGCTGGCCGTGTCGACCGTGCGGTCGCCGATGTAGAAGCCGCCGTCAAAGCCCCGGCGTTCCGGTGTCGCCAGCGCGGCGTCGAACGCAGCCAGCAGCGGCAGCCCGCTGGCGGTGTCGAACCCGTGCGGGCCGGTTTCGGGCAGCGGGCGGGCCACGTTCACGCCCGTCAGGATCTGATGCGCGGCATGGCGCATCACGGCCCGGCCGGGGTGGTTGAAGGTCAGGAACAACCGCTCGCTGCGCCAGTGGTCCGAGATGAAGGGGGCGATCTGCACGTTGCAGTCGGCCTCGCGCCGGGCCAGCTCGGCCAGGTCGCGGGCATGCGCGGCCTGGACCAGCGCCTGCGGGAACAGCGTGGGGTCGGTGTAGAAGGGCGCCAGACGCGGCCAGTCCAGCCCGCCGGCAAAGCTCAGCAGATGCAGCAGGTTGACATAGTCGGTGGGCGGCAGCCGGTAGAAGGTGACCGGATAGGTCATGTGCGGCTCATAGGCGGCATAATGCATGTCCGACCACTGGAACCGCCGCGCATTGGGCGCGCAATGCGTGGCCAGCCAGTCGGTGTCGAAGACCTCTTTCCCCTCGCGCCAGCCCTTGCGCAGCTTCTGCGTGATCAGCAGCCGCACCTCGGGCGCCCGGGTCGCGGCCCAGTCGCGGGCCTGATCCTCGGTGATCAGGAAACAGGCGGGCAGCCGCGCAAGCTGATAGCGGCGGCAGAACTTCGGCGACTGGTGCAGCAGGACCGACAGCGCATCTGCCTGACAGTTCCCGTAGACGGAATAGAGCACGCGCTTGACCCCGTTGCGGCAGGGGCGGCGGGCCCCCCGCGACCAGTCCTAGTGCAAGGCCAGCGGGTTGGAAAGCCGCCCCGCGGCGGCGGCCCGGCGGGCGGGGCCATCAGGCCTGCGGGCCGCGAAAGTCGAACAGCACGGCCGAGACATCGTCGCGGAAATCCTCGCCCCCGGCATGGGCGGCCAGATCCCAGACCAGCGCCTCGAGCAGGGCAGGGCCGGCCAGCCCCGCGCTGCGCTGCAGCAGGCGGATCAGGCCGGTCTCGGCCAGTTCCTGGCCGGTCATGTCGGGGCATTCGGTGATCCCGTCCGACACCAGCAACAGCCGGTCGCCGGGCAGCAGCCGGCATTCGATGCGGTCATAGGTGGCGCCGGGGATCAGGCCGATGGGCAACCCGCCGTTGCCCAGCACCTCGACCCGGCCGTCCGCGCGCAGCACCACCGGATGCGGGTGACCGGCCTGCACCAGCGCCATGCGCCCGGTTTCCAGGTCGATCTCGGCATAGGCCATGGTAAAATACTGTTCCACCCCCAGCTGTTCCAGCACCATCCGGTTTAAGCGATAGGCCACCATCTCGGGCGGCCACGCGTCGCGCTGGCCATAGTCGCCCAGCGTCAGCGCCACGTTCTGGTCGGGCGAGGCGCACGACATCAGCCCCGCCAGCCGCGCCGTCATCATGGCCGAGGCCACGCCGTGGCCGGACACATCCACCGAATACAGCGCCAGCCGCCGTGCGCTGATCGCGAACCAGCCGACCAGATCGCCCCCGACACGGCCCGAGGGCCGCAGCAGCACCGAAACCGTGCCCTGACCCAGATCGACATGGCGGTCGCGCACCAGCGTCTGCTGGAACTTGCGCGCCTCGATCAGGTCGCGGTCTAGCGAATCATACAGCTCCTGCAGCTGCGCCAGGGTGGCGCCGATCAGGCGGTTCTTTTCGACCAGCTCGCGCTGCATCGACAGGATGCGTTCGCCCGCCCGCATCCGGGCCCGCAGCTCGTTCACATCGACGGGCTTGGGCACGAAGTCGTCGGCCCCGCCGTCCAGGCCGCTGGCGACCTCGCCATTCTCGGTCTTGGAGGTCAGCAGGATGAAGTAGCCATACCCCTCGCGCGGCAGGCGGCGGAAGGCGCGACAGAAGTCCAGCCCCGACATGCCGGGCATCACCCAGTCCGACAGCACGATGTCAAAGGCGGTGCGCCGGCACAGATCCAGCGCCTCTTCGCCCGATTCGGCCTCGGTCACCTGATAGCCCCAGCGCAGCAGTGACATCGTCAGCACCTTGCGCTGGGCCTTGCTGTCGTCGACCACCAGCACCTGCCGCGGGGCGACCGGGGGGCGGCCGTGCAGCGGATCGGGAAGGGTCTGGGCCATGGGGGTCACGCGGGGCTGGCTGCGGGTCGCCCCCTGCTTGCCCCGCCGCGCGTTAACGCGGCGTGAAACCTAAAATGCGCCGCGTTCGGCCGCCCCGCGGTCAACAAGCGTTAAGATGCCCGCGCTATCCAGTCCCCACAGGCAGGAGGAGACGATGATCGACTGGCGCCGGATTGACGAGTTGAAGGCCGAGATCGGCCATGACGCTTTTGCCGAGGTGGCCGGGATGTTCCTGGAGGAGGCCGAGGCCGTCGTGCGCCGCCTGCCGCAGGTCTCCCCCGCCATGCTGGAGGCCGAGCTTCACGCGCTGAAGGGCAGCGCGCTGAACCTGGGCCTGGCTGCCCTGGTCGCCCTGTGCGCCGAGGGCGAGCGGCGCGCGGCCGCGGGCCAGCCCGTCGACATCGACCTGCTGATCCGCTGCCATCGCACCTCGCATGATGCCTTTGTCGCCGGGGCGCCCGGCGCGGCCTCGGCCGCCTGAGGCACCATCCGCACCGGTTTCAGGCGGCGCCACCCGTCGCGCGACACCAGCGCCGGGGCGTCGGCAGTCGGCGTCAGAAATTTTCCGCCCGCTGCACGACGCCCAGGGCCGACCCCACCAGCAGCAGGATCGTCTGCGTCGCGGTGACCGGGCTTTCGGTGACCAGGACCAGATCGCGCGGCTGGATCTGGAACTGGCCGGCGCTGAACAGCCCGTCCGCCGTGGTCAGGTCCAGGGTAAAGATCACACGCTCCTTGCCCGGGCCGGTCACCACCTCGGACGGTTTCATCAGCCGCGAATAGTCGCGCAGGATCAGCACGCCGCGGGGGTTGCCGCGATTGTCCTGCACCCCGCCGATCAGCGAGGCCGCGTCCAGCGCCGTCACCTGTTCGGTCGGAAAGGGCACCTGCCGTTCCTGGCCCGCCGCGCCCAGCGACAGGAAGTAGCGGTCGTCCTCTTCCACATACAGCTTGTCGCCGCCGCGCAGCGTTGTGTCGAGCCGCGGATCGTCCAGCAGGTCGGCCAGCGCGATGCCATACAGCTGCCCGCCGCGCATCAGCCGCACCTGCGGATTGCGCAAGGTGGCCTCGACCCCGCCGGCCCGCGCGATCAGGTTCAGCACGGTGGTCCCGCGGTCGTCCAGCGGATAGGCCCCGGGCGCGCCCACGCCCTTGACCAGATCGACCGAATTGCGCTGGCCCGCGGCGCGGGTCAACTGCACCTGGGCATTGGGCACGATCGCGGCCAGCTGGGCCTGGATGGCGCTGCGCGCCTCGTCCGGCGTCATGCGGGCGACGCGCACCTCGTCGACATAAGGAAGAAAGACGGTGCCGGCCGAGGACACGGTCACCCCCTGCAGCGCGACCACCCGCTGGCCCGGCACGGCCAGCAGGGAATTTTCGCTGCTGTCCCAGATCGACAGGTCCAGCCGGTCGCCGGGTTCGATGGGCGACTCGCCACCGCCGCCGCC
The DNA here is from genome assembly GCA_014763725.1 of Rhodobacterales bacterium. Taxonomy (GTDB): domain Bacteria; phylum Pseudomonadota; class Alphaproteobacteria; order Rhodobacterales; family Rhodobacteraceae; genus JACXUX01. The sequence continues at coordinate 373 of JACXUX010000026.1, read as the reverse complement.
CGCGCCGATCCAGCCCGCGCCCTGACCGTCCCGCTCCACCGGCCACAGGCCGACTGTGGCAAGCGTGGCACGGGTGACGGGAAAAACCGCGAAATCGGCGGCGCGATCCGCGGACCGGCTGACCACCTCGGCCTCGATCGCGGCGCCGCGCGGCAGCGCGCAGCCCGAGGCGAGTCCCGCCAGAACCAGCAGCAGGCCAAGGGACCGGATCAGCGATTTCATGGACTTCTCCGATGTCGGACCCAGAGGGCCGCGGCGGGATTTACAGGGGCAGTGCGGGCAAGATACTGACGGCAGGGTTGCGGTCAACGGGGGGCTTTGGCGTGCGCGCAATGGTGCCGCCTGCAGAACGGGTGGTGGTGCTGGGGGCGGG
>JACXUX010000025.1 GCA_014763725.1 Rhodobacterales bacterium | reverse complement strand
GCATCGGGGCCTCCGGTCGGTTGCCGGGGCATCAAACCACGCCCGCCGGGGGGCGGCAAGGCGGGGTTCAGGCCAGCCGCCCCGCGTCCAGCCGCAGGATGCGGTCCATCCGCGCGGCCAGCTCGGGGTTGTGCGTGGCGATCAGCGCGGCCAGACCCGTGTCGCGCACCAGATCCATCAGCGCGCCGAACACCCGGTCCGAGGTGGCGGGGTCCAGGTTCCCCGTCGGCTCATCAGCCAGCAACAGCCGCGGCCCGTTGGCCAGCGCCCGGCAAAAGGCCACGCGCTGCTGTTCGCCCCCCGACAGCGCCGCAGGCCTGTGACCCGCGCGCGCGGCCAGCCCCACCCGCGCCAGCAGGTCCTGCGCCCGCGCCTCGGCCGCGGCGCGGCCCGCGCCATTGGCCAGCTGCGGGATGACGATGTTTTCCAGCGCCGTGAATTCCGGCAGCAGGTGGTGGAACTGATAGACGAAGCCCACCTCGGCCCGGCGCGCGGCGGTGCGGGCGCGGTCGGGCAGGCCGGTCATCCCCCGCCCGCCCAGCCGCACCTGGCCCGCATCGGGCGTGTCCAGCAGCCCCGCGATATGCAGCAGCGTCGACTTGCCCGCGCCCGAGGGCGCGACCAGCGCCACCACCTCGCCCGGGCGCAGGGTCAGGCTGGCGCCGCGCAGCACCGCCACCTCGCCGGGCCGGCCGCGGTTGTAGATCTTCTCGATGCCGTCCAGCGCCAGCGCCTCATTCATAGCGCAGCGCCTCGACCGGGTTCATCCGCGCCGCGCGGCGGGCGGGAAAGACCGTGACGACAAAGGACAGCCCCAGCGACAGCGCCACCGCCGACAGCACGTCGGCCAGCTGCAGTTTCGCCGGCAGGTCGTAGATGCCGCGGATCGACGGATCCCACACCCCGCCGCCCGAGACATAGTTGACCAGGCTGAAGATCGGGTCGATGTAGACGGCGAACAGACAGCCCAGCACCACCCCGGCCGCGGTGCCCGCGATCCCGGTGACCGCCCCGCACAGGAAGAAGATGCGCAGGATCGACCCCTGGCTCAGCCCCATGGTGCGCAGGATGCCGATGTCGCGGCCCTTGTTCTTGACCAGCATGATCAGGCCCGACACGATGTTCATCGCCGCGATCAGCACCAGGATCGCCAGGATGACGAACATCACGTTGTCCTCGACCGTCAGCGCCCGCAGGAAGGCGCCCGCGCTGTCGCGCCAGGTCCACAGCAGCGCCCGGTCCCCCGCCACCTGCAGGATGGGCAGCGCCCAGTCGTCGATCCGTTCGGGGTCGTCGACCATCACCTCGATCTCGTCGGCCAGGCCGTCCTTGTTGAAATAGGCCTGCGCCTCGGCCAGCGGCAGATAGGCGCGGGTGCGGTCGATGTCATAGCGCCCGGCGGTGAAGATGTAGACCACCTCATAGGCATTGACCCGCGGGCTGGTGCCAAAGGCGGTGCGCACGCCGTCGGGGCTGATCAGGCGGAGGCGGTCGCCGATGCCTGCGCCCAGTTCGCGCGCCAGGCCCGAGCCGATGGCGATGCCCTGGTCATAGCGCGCCAGATCGCCCAGCGCCTCGGCCCCCAGCCCCACCCGGGGGATCGAGGCGACATCGCCCGCGGCCATGCCATAGACCTCGACGCCGGCATTGCGGCCCTGGTGGCTGGCCATGACCTGGCCGCGCACCAGCGGCGCGGCCCGCGTCACGCCGGGCAGGGCGGCGATGCGGGCGGCCATCGGGGCATAATCGGGGATGCCGCGGTCCAGCCGACCCGCGGCATCCGCGCGCGCGGCATTGTAGACCGTCACATGCGCATTGGCGCCCAGGATCGTGTCGACGAACTCGGCGCGAAAGCCCGCCCGCACCGCCAGCGTGGCGATCAGCGCAAAGACCGCCAGCGTGATGCCGACCAGGCTGATCCAGGTCATCACGCTGACCCCGCCTTCGGCCCGGCGGGCGCGCAGGTAGCGCCAGGCGATCATCCATTCAAAGGCGGCAAAGGGTGCGGTCATGGGGCCCCGGCGGCGGCTGGGGGCCGGTTCCTTGCAAGGAACCGGCCCGATTTCTTGCAAGAAATCGGGCGCCCGGTGTCAGCGGTGCGCGGCGTAGATTTCCGTCAGGCGGTCGACGGCGGCCTCGGGGCTCATCTCCTCGCTGGCGCCGCTGCGCCGGCAGGTCAGCTCGACCTTGCCCGCGGCCAGGCCCCGCGGACCCACGGTCAGCCGCCAGGGCAGGCCGATCAGGTCCATCGTGGCGAACTTGGCGCCCGCGCGTTCGTCGCGGTCGTCATAGAGCGGCTCGAGCCCCTGCGCCTTCAGCATCCCGTACAGCCGTTCGCAGGCGGCATCGGCCGCCCCGTCGCCCTGTTTCAGGTTGACGATGCCCACCGGGAAGGGCGTCACGCCCTCGGGCCAGATGATGCCGCGGTCGTCGTGGCTGGCCTCGATGATCGCGCCCAGCAGGCGGCTGACGCCGATGCCGTGGCTGCCCATCTCGACCGGCACCTTCTCGCCCGAGGCGGTGACCACCGTGGCGCCCAGCGCCGCGGAATACTTGGTGCCGAAGTAGAAGATCTGCCCCACCTCGATGCCGCGGCCGACCTTGCGATGCGCCTCGGGGATCTGGTCGAACAGCGCGGGATCGTGGGTCTCGTCCGTGCGGGCGTAGAGCGTGGTGAACTCGCGGCAGACCTCGGCCACCTGGGCGCGGTCGTCATAGTCGATCTGACGGTCGCCCAGCTTCAGCGCGGTCACGCGGTCGTCGTAGAACACCTCGGATTCGCCGGTCTGCGCCAGCACCAGGAATTCATGCGTGTCGTCGCCGCCGATCGGGCCGCTGGCCGCGCGCATCGGGATCGCGGTCAGGCCCATGCGTTCATAGGTGCGCAGATAGCTGACCATGTGGCGGTTGTAGGCATGCAGCGCCGCGTCGCGGTCGATGTCGAAGTTGTAGCCGTCCTTCATCAGGAACTCGCGCCCGCGCATCACGCCGAAGCGGGGGCGCATTTCATCCCGGAACTTCCACTGGATGTGGTAGAGCGTCAGCGGCAGGTCCTTGTAGCTGGACACATGCGCCCGGAAGATGTCGGTGATCATCTCCTCGTTCGTGGGGCCGTAGAGCATCTCGCGCTCATGCCGGTCCTTCAGGCGCAGCATCTCGGGGCCATAGGCGTCGTAGCGGCCCGATTCCCGCCACAGGTCGGCCGGCTGCAGCGTGGGCATCAAGAGCGGGATGTGCCCGGCGCGCACCTGTTCCTCGTGCACGATCTCCTCGATCCGGCGCAGCACGCGATAGCCCAGCGGCAGCCAGGAATAGATGCCGGCGGCCTGCTGCTTGATCATGCCCGCGCGCAGCATGTAGCGGTGCGACACGATCTGCGCCTCGGCAGGGTTTTCCTTCAGCACGGGCAGGAAGTAGCGGGTCAGGCGCATCGCTGGGCTCATCTTTCCGGACAGGGGTGCTGCGCGGTTTAGGGGACAGGCGGGGACCTGACAAGGCCCCAGACCCCGCCGCGCCCGGCGGGCCGGCCGGCCGCGGGGCCTGCCGGGTTGACGCCCTGCGCGGCATGGCTTAACCCTGACGGCATTCAGGCGGCCGGGGCGATGTCCCGGCGCAACGTTCCTTTCGGCAGCGGCTGCCGGATTGCAGCTTTTCGGGCCGACCAGCACCATGCATGTGTTCCATTTCAGTCCGCTGCCGCCCGCCCGCAACGGGATTGCCGATTATGCCGGCGTGATCAATGCGGCCCTGGCCCGGCGCGTGCGGCTCACCTGCCTGACCGCCGACCCCTTTGCCCGCGTGCCCGAGGGGGTCGGGATCCTGGACCCCCTGCAGGCCCTGCGCAATCTGCCGGGCGACGGGGCGGGGGTGGTGCCGCTCTACCAGATCGGGAACAACCCCGACCATCTGGACATCCACCGCCAGGCGCTGCGCTGGCCCGGGGTGGTGGTGCTGCACGATCTGCGGCTGTTCTACCTGCACGAACTGATGGGCCTGGTCCCCGACCGGTTCGGCGCGATGATGACGGCCTGCAATCCGGTGATGGCCGCGCTGCGGCGCGATCCGGTGGTGAGGCGCGGGGCCAAGATCGCGTCGGACTACCTGTGTTTCGACATGCTGTGGGACCTGGTGCAGCGGTCGCGGCTGATCGTGGTGCATTCGCACTATGCCCGCAGCATCCTGGCGCGGCACTACGGGCCGCAGGCGGCCGACCGGATCGTGGTGATCCCGCATTTCGCCGAACCGCCCGATCCGGCCCGCGGCGCGCTGCCCCGCCCGCCCCGGGGCGAGGGACCGCTGATCGTGACCAGCGGCTTTGCGACCAAGGTCAAGCGCTTCGACTGGGTGGCGCAGGCGCTGGCCGCGCTGGCCGCGCGGGGCCTGGCCTTTCGCTGGGTGCATGCCGGGGCCGAACGGCCCGAGGAATACGATCTGTCGGCCGAGATCGCGCGCCATTCCGTTCTGGCGGGGCGCAGCACGGTCACGGGCTATCTGGACGAGGCGCAGCTGGACGGCTGGCTGGGCGCGGCCGACATCGTGGTGAACCTGCGCTTCCCCTCGGTCGGGGAAAGCTCGGGCACGCTGGCGCGCGCGATGGCCGCGGGGCGCTGCTGCGTCGTCACCCGCACCGCGGCCTATGACGAATTGCCCGAGGGCGCGGTGGTCAAGGTCTCGCCCCACGATCCGGTGGCGGGGCTGTCGGCGGCGCTGGCGGCGCTGATCGCCCAGCCCGAGGCGCGGGCGGCCTTTGGCGCGGCGGCGCGCGCCCATGCCGCGGCGCATCTGTCGGTCGAGGCCTGCGTCGCGGCCCTGGTCGGGGTGCTGGATCGGGCGCGGGCGATGCCCGTGGCGGCGGACGGGCCGTCGCTGCTGGACCGGCCGCTTGACGGCGACCGGCTGGTGCTGGGGCCCTGGCCCGAGACCGGCCTGACCCGCGCGGGGATCGAGGCCGCGGTGCCGCGCGGCTTCGTGGCCCGCGGGATGCGGCTGCGCCCGGCCGGGCCGGGGCAGGTGACGGTCGAACTGGCCGGGATCGACACCCCGTGGCCCCGCGGGCCCCGTGCCCGCCGATGCGCAGGGGGGCGGGTGATGGACCCGGCCGCGCCCCCGCCCTGGCGGCTGGCCGACCTGCGCGCCGTGCTGGCCGTGGTCGAGGCGGCCGATCCCCGCGCCCTGTATCTGGAGCTGGACTTCCCCCTGCACCGGCTGGTCCATGCCCGGCCCGACCGCCAGCTGCGGCTGCTGCCGCCGCCGTCGGTTGCCGGGCCGCAGGACGGGGTCGGCGCGTTCTGCGCCCGGTTCCGGCCCGCCGATCCGGCGGGGCCGGCGGCGGGGGCGCCGGATCCCTTGCCCGCGCCGCAGGCCCTGGGGGCGGGGCCCTGGCTGGTCGGCCGGCCCGAGGCGCTGGCCGCGGTGGCGCGCGACACCGACCTGACGGGCCTGCCTGCGCTGATCAGCGCGCTGGACGACCGGGAACGGGCGGCCGTCCACGATCTGGCCGCGGCGCTGGGCCGGCGGGTGGTGGGCTTTGCCGACCCCGCGGGCGGGCTGCGGCCCTGGGTCGCGCTGCCGGTGCCCGGCGCGCCGGGCCTGACCCTGCCGCCCCTGCCGCCGGCCGTCCTGCCTGCCCCCGATGTGCCGCCCGCGCCGCTGCGCATCCCCGCGCTGGCGCTGGTGACCGACATCGGCTGGCCGGCCGAGGGCGACCGCGTCTCGTCCTGGATCTGGACCGGCCCCGAGATCCTGCACCGCATCTGCCTGGGCGATCCGCCGCAGGACCTGGACAGGATCGGCCTGCGCGTGACGGAAAGCCCGCTCCACACCGGGCTGGACGGCCAGCTGGCGCTGCAGCTGAACGGCCGCCGCGTGGCCTATCGCGGCGAAACGCCGGATGTGGCGGGCGGCACGGTCTGGGTGGACCTGCCCGCGGGTCTGGCCCGGCCGGTGGTGCTGGGGGTGGCGGCCTTTCCCGCGCGGCCGCGCGCCCCTGCCGGCGACAAGACGCTGCGGGTCTGCCTGCGCGGGCTGGAGCTGTGCCCATGACCCACCGCCGTCCCCGCGTGCTGATCGTCTCGCCCACCTATACGCACCCGACCAACCAGGGCAATTCCGCCCGGATCGAGGCGATGGGCCGCCGGCTGCAGGCCGCGGGCTGCGCGGTCGAGCTGCTGTTCTATGTGCTGGACTGGGCGGGCGAGGACAGCCTGGCGCAGATGCAGGCCACCTGGGACGCGGTGCACCTGCTGACGGCCCAGCCGCTGGCGCGGCAGAGCCTGGCCACCTGCTGGGGCCTGGACGACTGGTGCCCCGACCGCCTGGTGGACGAGGTCGCCCGGCTCGAGGCGCGGGTGGGCTATGACGCCGTCATCGTCAACTATGTCTGGCTGTCGCGCGCCCTGACCGGGGTGCGCCGGGCGCTGCGGATCCTGGACACCCATGACCTGTTCGGCAGCCGGCACCTGCTGGCGCTGTCGGCGGGGGTGGAACCCAACTGGTATTTCACCACCGATGCCGAAGAGGCGCGCGGCTTCGACCGGGCCGACATCGTGCTGGCGATCCAGCGCGACGAACTGGCGGTGATCCGCGCCCGCACCCGGGCCCAGGCGATGCTGGTGGGCCACCCCTTTGCCCCCGAACGGGTGGCGGGCGGGCAGCCTGCGGCGACCTTCGGCTATATCGCCAGCTCGAACCCCTGGAACCTTCTGTCGCTGCGCCACATGGACCGGGCCTTTGCCGGCCGCGGGATCGACTGGCTGCTGGCCGGGCGCATCTGCGACCTGCAGCCGCGCCTGCGGTCGGACCCGCTGATCCTGGGGCCGGTCGGGTCGGTCGCGCAGTTCTACGCCCAGGTGGGTTGCAGCCTGAACCCGATGCTCGAGGCGACGGGGCTGAAGATCAAGACGATCGAGGCGCTGGCCCATGACTGCCCGGTCATCGGCACCACCGGCGCCTTTGCCGGGCTGGACGCCTGTCACCCCCTGCATGCCTGCCGCGATGCCGATGAGGTGGCCCGCGCGGCGCTGGACTTTGCCGGATCGGCCGCGCTGCGCGACGACCTGCGCCAGGCCGGCCGCGTGCTGTTTGCCGAATATGCGTTGGGGGTGGACTTGCAGTATGACCGGCTGGCAGACACGATCATGACCCACAGACCCGGCGAAAGGCGCGCGCACGCATGACGTCCCATCCCGCGACGACCGCATCCGCCCGGGCGATCCCGCCCGCGGCCCCCGCCTTTGCCCAGGCCTGGATCGATGGCGACGTGATCCGCCTGACCGCGGCGCGGGACCTGGACGCAGGCACCGGGGTCACGGCGCTGGTGGGCGGGGTGCCGATCGGCCGGGCGGTGGCGGCCGCGGCGCTGGCCGCGGGCGGGCGGCTGGACCTGCGCTGCGGCTACTATCCCGACATCGGCCTGCCGGCCGATATCCGCTTTGCCCTGGACGGCCGGGATGATGACGCCGCCCCCCCGGTCGCGCTGACCCGCATGGGCCAGGTGATCGGCCTGGTGGGCCACGGCCGGATCGAGGAGGTCGAGCTGACCCTGGCCGACGGCGTGATCCGCGGCACCGGCGTCAACCGCACCAATGCGCACAAGCCGCTGCAACCCCGCCTGATCTGCCGCGTCAATGGCGAGATCCTGCGCGATGTCACCGTCGACCGCGTCACCGCGAACCCGGGCGGCGGGGTGCTCTTGGCCTTCTCGGTCCCGATCGAGGCGGGCGACGTGCGCGAATCCGGCGCGCGCTACGACATTCTGACGCTGCCCAACCTGCAGCTGGTGGGGTCGCGCAGCCTGGCGCCGCCGCTGCTGGATGCCGCGCACGAAACCCGCCTGGCCGCGGTCGAGGCGCGGATGTCGCAGATGCTACGCCGCCACAGCCTGGACCTGGCCGCGCTGCGCGACACGCTCGCCCGGACCGAGGCGCGGCATCTGGCGCTGATCGACGGCTTTGCCGAATACATGCTGTCGCTGATCTACGACCGGATGGCCGCGACCGGCAGCCCCGACCGCCCGGGCCCCGAGGAGGCGGCCGCCATCGCCGCCTTCCGCCAGCTGACGGCAGAGCTGACGGGTGCCGCGGCCCCGGCCGCGCCGCCGCGCGCCGCGACCGTGATGCCGCCCGACCTGGCCCGCGGCCAGGGCTGGTACGGGGCCGAAACCACCGGCACCGGCCAGGCCTATGTCTGGATGCAGCGCCTGGGCGCGGTGGCCAATCCCCATCCCCAGGCGCCGGTCACGCTGGTGTCGGTGCTGGTCCAGACCCTGCTGATGCCCGAGGCGCTGCCCCTGGCCGCGCTGTTCGACGGCGAACCGGCCGAGGTCAGCGTCTTCCCCGACCCCGAGGCGCGCCCCTTCCGGGTGAACCTGCGCCCGGCCGGGGGCGGGGCCAAGCCCGTGCACCTGATCGACCTGGTGGCGGCCCGCGCCTTCAGCCCCCAGGACCTGGGCCTGTCGCCCGACCGCCGGCAGCTGTCGCTGGCCGTCAACGCCGTCACCTTCCACTATGCGGGCGGGGGTGGCGGCGCCAGCGGCGGGGACGGCGACGCGGCCGCCCCGGGCTGACGGGCGGCCGGTGGAACTGCTGCTGCACATCGGCACCGAAAAGACCGGGTCCACCGCGATCCAGGCCTGGCTCGATGCCAACGACCGCGGGCTGGCGCAATCGGGCATCCATGTCGCGCGCTGCCTGGGCCGGCCCGACCACCGCTGGCTGGCCATCCAGGCCCGCACCCCCGGCCGGCCGGTCGAGGACCTGCTGTCGCCCGGGCTGCAGGCGGCCCGGGATCCCGCGGCGCTGGGCGCCCATCTGGCCGCGGCGCTGGCCGACGAGGTCGCCGCGGCCGAGGCCGCCGACTGCCACCTGTTCGTCATCTCCAGCGAGCATCTGCATTCCCGCCTGCCCACCGCGACCGAGGTCAACCGCGTGGCCGCGCTGCTGGCCCCGCTGTTCGACGGGGTCGAGGTGCTGTGCTACCTGCGCCCGCAGGCCGAACTGCACCAGAGCCGCCTGTCGGTCGGCGTGCGGGCGCTGGCGCATGGGCCCTGGGCGCTGGAGGCCTTTGCCACCGACCCGGCCTATTACGACTATTTCGCACTGTGGCAGCGCTGGTCGGCCGCCTTTGGCGAGGTGACGCTGGTGCCCTTTCGCCGGGTGGGCGACGTGGTGCAGGATTTCGCGGCCCGGCTGGGGGTCTCGGCCACCGGGCCGGGGCCGGGCGCGCGGCTGAACGGGCGGCTGGACTGGCGCGCGGGCCTGCTGTCGCATGTGCTGGCCGGCACCCCGGCCGCGGCGCGGGCGCGGCCCTTGCTGGCCGCGCTGCCCTGGGACGACCTGCCGGTGGACGAACCGCTGCAGCTGTCGCGCGATCTGGTGGTGCGGATCAACGACGCCTTCCGCACCTCGAACCGGGCGCTGATGGCGGCCTGTCCGCATCTGCGCCCGGCCGATCTGACCGCCGATCCCCACCGCTTCCCCGAGACGGGCAGCGTGATGCAGAGCTTTGCCCCCTGGCCCGCAGCCGAGGTGCTGGGCGAGCTGATCCTGCGGCTGAACGCCGAACTGCAACTGGAACGCGCCCGCGGCCAGGTGCTGCTGGCCGAACGCGCGCTGGCCGGGCAGGGGGCCGAGGATCCTGCCGCGGCCCTGGCCCGGGCGCGGGCGCTGGTCGCGCTGGTGGTCCAGGCCGACCTGCCCGCGCTGCGCGCCGATCTGGCGCAGATCGGCGACAGTCTTGCGTGGCTTTCCGCCCGGCTGGACTGACCCTGCGACCGGCGGCATTGCGCGGGGCCGGGGCATGGGCTAGACCGGGCCGCATCTGACGGACCGGTTTCGATTTCTTTTCAAGGGCGATTGATGGCACCGAAATTCGGCACAAGCGGCCTGCGCGGGCTGGTGGTCGAGCTGACCGACGATCTGGTCGCGGATCACGTCCGCGCCTTCCTGGCCACCTGTGACACCGGCGGGCGGCTGTGGGTGGGCCGGGACCTGCGCCCGTCCTCCCCCGACATCGCCCGCGTCGTGGCCGAAACCGCCGTGGCCGAGGGGGCCGAGGTCATCCTGGCCGGCGCCCTGCCCACCCCGGCGCTGGCGCTGGCCGCGCAGGGGGCGGGGGCGGTGATGGTCACCGGCAGCCATATCCCCGCCGATCGCAACGGGCTGAAGTTCTATACCCGCGCGGGCGAGATCACCAAGACGGACGAGGCCGCGATCACCGCCGCCCTGGGCCGCGCCCCGGCCGGCGGCGCGCCGGGCCGCCTGCGGCAGGACCCGGACGCCGGCGCCCGCTTTGTCGCGCGCTATGTGGCGGGCTTTGGCCCGGGCGCGCTGGCCGGGCGGCGGATCGGCGCCTATGCCCACAGCGCGGTGGGCCGCGACCTGCTGGCGCAGGTGCTGTCGGCGCTGGGGGCTGTGGTCGTGGACCTGGCGCGGTCCGACATCTTCATCCCTGTCGATACCGAGGCGGTCGACCCCGACACCCGCGCGCAGCTGGCGCGCTGGGCCAGCCAACATGCGCTGGATGCCATCGTGTCCACCGACGGCGATTCCGACCGGCCGATGCTGACCGACGAAACCGGCCGCGTGGTGGCGGGCGACGTGCTGGGCCAGATCACGGCCGAACTGCTGGGCGCCGACACCGTGGTCACGCCGATTTCGTCCAATTCCGGCGTCACGCGCAAACCCTGTTTCGGCCGGGTGATCCGCACGCGGATCGGCTCGCCCTTCGTGATCGCGGGGATGGAGTCCGCGGGCGGCCGCGTCGCGGGGTATGAGGCGAACGGCGGCTTCCTGCTGGGCTTTGACGCCCGGGGGCCGGCGGGCGCGATCGCCGCGCTGCCCACGCGCGACAGCTTCCTGCCGATCCTGGCCATGCTGGTGGCTGCGGGGTCCGGCCCGGTCTCGGCCCGCGTGGCGGCGGAACCCGCGGTGTTCACCGCCGCCGACCGTCTGGCCGAACTGCCCGAGACCGCGATGCGCGACCTGGTGGGCGCGATGGCGGCCGACCGCGCCGCGCGGGCGCGCTTCCTGTCGGGCTGCGGCGCGGTCGAGGCGGGGCTCGATCTGACCGACGGGGTGCGGATGACCGCCGCCGACGGCCGGGTGCTGCATGTCCGCCCGTCCGGCAACGCGCCCGAACTGCGGCTCTATGTCGAGGCCGCCGACCCCGCCACGGCCGAGGCGACGCTGGCCCGCGGGCTGGCGCATCTGGCCACCCTGCTTTGACCCCCGATCCATTCTGTCAGGACTAGCGCAATGACCCTTGTCACCCCGATCATCCTCTGCGGCGGTTCCGGCACCCGGCTGTGGCCCCTGTCGCGCAAGTCCTATCCCAAGCAGTTCGTCGAACTGGTGGGGGACGAGACGCTGTTTCAGGCCAGCGCGCGGCGCCTGGCGGGGCAGGGGCCGGGGCTGACCTTTGCGCCCCCCATGGTGGTGACGAACAGCGACTTCCGCTTCATCGTCACCGAACAGCTGCAGGCCGCGGGCATCGACCCCGGCCCCGTGGTGATCGAGCCTGCGGGGCGCAACACCGCCCCCGCGGTGCTGGCCGCGGCGATGATGGCGGCCCAGGCCGACCCCGAGGCGGTGCTGCTGGTGGCCCCGTCCGACCATGTGATCCCCGATGCGGCGGCCTTCCGCGCCGCGGTGGCCCAGGGGCTGGCGGCGGTGCGGCAGGGCCGACTGGTCACCTTCGGCATCGCGCCCGACCGGCCGGAAACCGGCTATGGCTATCTGAAGCTGTCGGCGCCGGCCGACGGGTCGGGCGCGCCGGTGGCGCTGGACTGCTTTGTCGAAAAGCCCGATGCGGCGCGTGCAGCCGCCATGATCGCGGGCGGGGACCATCTGTGGAACGCGGGCATCTTCCTGTTCGCCGCCCGCGACATCCTGGCCGCCTTTGCCGCCCATGCGCCGGGGCTGGCCGCGCCCGTGGCCGCCGCGGTCAAGGATGCGGTGACCGACCTGGGCTTCATCCGGCTGGACCCGGTGGCCTGGTCGGGGGTGCAGGACATCTCGATCGACTATGCGGTGATGGAAAAGGCCGACAACATCTCGGTCGTGCCGTTCTCGGCCGGCTGGTCCGACCTGGGCAGCTGGGAGGCGGTGCTGCGCGAAAGCCCCCGCGATGCGGCGGGCGTGGCCACCCGCGGCCATGCGCTGGCCATCGACTGCCAGAACACCCTGCTGCGGTCGGAATCGGACGAACTGGAACTGGTGGGCCTGGGCCTGACCGACGTGATCGCCGTGGCCATGCCCGATGCGGTGCTGGTCGCGCACCAGTCGCGCGCGCAGGACGTCAAGAAGGTCGTCGATGCGCTGAAGGCGCGGGGCGCCAAGCAGGCCACCGACTTCCGCCGCGACCACCGCCCCTGGGGCCATTTCGAGACGCTGGCCCTGTCCGACCGGTTCCAGGTGAAACGGATCGTGGTCAAGCCGGGCGCTGCGCTGTCCTTGCAAAGCCATATCCACCGGTCCGAACACTGGATCGTCGTGTCGGGCACGGCGCGGGTCACGGTCGACGGCGAGGCGCGGCTGCTGACCGAAAACCAGTCGGTCTACATCCCGCTGGGCGCGGTGCACCGGATGGAAAACCCCGGCAAGGTGCCCATGGTGCTGATCGAGGTGCAGACCGGCGCCTATCTGGGCGAGGATGACATCATCCGCTATGAGGATGTCTATTCCCGCGGTCAGGGCGCCAAGGGCTGACAGGGCCGCGCGCCGCGCAGGCCCCGCAAAACCGGTTGCCCTGCGGCGGGTTTGGCGCTGAAATCGGCGCCGGGGCAGGATGGGGCAGGCATGGACGGATCAGGTCAGGCGGCGCCGGTTCATGCCGCCCCGGGCGAGGTGCCCCTGCCCCCGGCGGGCTTTGTCCGCCAGTTCTCGGACATGGGGCTGGCGTTCTGGGCCTCGCCCCATCGCGACAGGCTCTTGGTGCTGTGGGCGATCCTGGTCGCGGTGATCCTGGCCACGGCCTGGGCGCAGATCCGGCTGAACGCCTGGAACCAGCCCTTCTATGACGCGCTGACGGCGCGCGACCTGGACGGGTTCCTGCGCCAGCTGGGGGTGTTCGCGGTGATCGCGGGCGTCCTGCTGGTGCTGAACGTGGGCCAGATGTGGCTGAACCTGACGCTGAAGCTGACGCTGCGGCGGGGGCTGGTGCGTGACCTGCACGCGGCCTGGATGGCGCCGCAGCGCGCCTTTCGCCTGTCGGCGGCGAGCCCCCTGGGGACCAACCCCGATCAGCGCCTGCAGGCCGATGCCGAGCATCTGACCGAGCTGACGACGACCTGGCCATAGGGCTGTTGCAGGCCACGCTGCTGCTGGCGGCCTTTGTCGGCGTGCTGTGGGGGCTGTCGGCGGGGCTTGCGCTGCCCGTCGCGGGGCGGCAGGTGGAAATCCCCGGCTTCATGGTGTGGTGCGCGATCCTCTATGCGCTGACCGCCTCGCTGGTCAGCTGGCGCGTGGGCCGGACCGCTGATCGGGATCGACGCCGACCGCTATGCCCGCGAGGCCGACTACCGCTTCGAACTGGTCCGCATCAGCGAGGAATCCCAGGGCATCGCCCTGCAGGGGGGCGAAGGCGCCGAGCGCGACCGCCTGGATGAGGTGTTCTCGGGCGTGGTGGGCATCACCCGCCACCACATCGCGGCGATGACCCGGCTGACCTGGGTCACCGCGGGCTATGGCTGGTTCACGCTGGTGGCGCCGATCCTGGTCGCCTCGCCCTTCTACTTCAACGGCGACATGACGATCGGTCAGCTGATGATGGTGGTGGGCGCCTTCAACCAGGTGCAGCAGTCGCTGCGCTGGTATGTCGACAACTTTCCCGCCATCGCCGACTGGCGCGCCACGCAGATGCGGGTGGCGGCCTTTCGCCGGGCGGTGCTGGACATGGACCGCCTGGCGGCCGAGGCGCCGCATCTGGCGCTGGAGATCGACGAACGCCCGTCCGTCCGCATCCAGGGGGTGGGGGGTGCTGACCACCCGGGCGCGGCTGCGGCTGGATGTCGACCCGGTCGAGCTGGCGCCGGGCGAACGGGTGCTGATCGCAGGCCCGCACGGGTCGGGCAAGACGCATCTGTTCCACGCGCTGGCGGGCCTGTGGCCCTGGGGCGAGGGGTGCATCCGCCGCCCCGACCACGGCGCGATGATGTTCATGCCGACGCGCGCCTATATCGCGCCGGGCACGCTGCGCGCGGCGGTCTGCTATCCGCGCCCGGCCTGCGACTTTTCCGATGTCCAGGTGACGCAGGCGCTGGCCGCGGTGGGGCTGACGCCGCTGGCCCAGGATCTGCACCGCGCCGCCCGCTGGGACCGTGTGCTGAACGACCGCGAAAAGCAGCGCCTGGTGATCGCGCGTGCCGTGCTGCACCGGCCGCTTTGGCTGGTCATCGACGATGCGCTGGACCAGATCGACGCGGCCTCGCGCCGGCAGATCGAGGCGCTGTTCGACGGCCCGCTGCAGGGCGTGGGGCTGATCTACATCGGCGAGGATGGCGGCAGCCCCGGCTTCTTCACCCGGCAGCTGCATCTGCGGGCCGAGCGGCTGGTCCCCTCCCCCCCCTAGGCCAGCGGCGCGGCGGGCGTCCCCCGCGGGCGGGGGGCAAAGCCCAGCCGGTCCAGGCCCGCCGCCACCTCGGGCGCGGACATGAACAGCCGCCACAGCAGGCCGGACCGGGCGTTTTCCACCATGGCCACGAGCGACCCCTGGTCGATGGCCAGATGCCCCGGCGCCACCCAGCCCGCGGTTTCGTTGAAGGCGTCGTAGAACCCCGCCGGGCCCCAGAGCGCGCCGTCCATCAGCCGGTCGTAGTGGCGCATCGCCGCCAGCGCCAGATCGGGGGCATAGGGCATCGAGGCCAGCGCCGCCGTGGGCGCGATCACGCCCCGGTCGTTGGTGGGGGAAAAGGCGTCATAGCCCCGGTCGCCGTCGCAGGCGGTCAGCCCCCAGGCCGGGCCATAGCCGCGCCGGCCCTGCGGGTTGGCCAGGCAATGCGCGTGGTTGATGCGCACATGGGCGCAGTTCTGCACCCAGTAATCCGCCGCCCCGTCGCGCAGCCCCCGCGGGTCGAGGCCCAGAAACGAATAATGCGCAAAGAACAGCGGCCCCCCCATCGGCGGGCCCAGCGGCAGGCGGATGCCATGCGCCACCTGGCCGTTTCGGAACCAGGCGCCCGACTGCCAGCCCCGGACATAGGCCGCGGGGTCGATCGGATGGGCGGGCGACCCCGCGGCCAGGACATAGGCCACCAGCCCTTCGTGCCAGCCGGTCACGAGCAGGTCCTGCGCCCAGTCGTGCCCCGGGCTCCAGTGCCACATCAGCTGGGTGGGCGTGCGGCAATAGCCCGCCCAGTCCACCCCGCGCCACAGCGCATCCAGCCGCCCGGCGAGGCGCGGATCGCGGTCCGCCAGCCACTGCCGCGCGGTGATCAGGCCCATCATCAGAAAGGCCGTTTCCACCACGTCGCCGCCGTCGTCGTTGGGCGAGAAGGCGATGGTCCGCCCCGTCCGCCCCCCCATCCAGTGCGGAAAGGCGCCGCGGAACCGGTCGGCGGTTTCCAGAAAGCCGCAGATCGTGGCGATGCGTTCGACCGCCTCGCCCATGGGCAGAAAGCCGCGTTCGGCCCCCGCGATCAGCGCCATCACGCCGAACCCGGTGCCGCCGGTGGTCACCGTCTCGGCCACATCGTAATCCACCGCCCCGGCGGTGCGTTCGCGCGCCATGGCGCTGACCGGATGGGCCAGATCGCGGAAATGGCGCAGGGTTTCGGCCTGCAGCCGGTCCAGCAGGCGGGCGTCGTCCGCGGTCAGTCCAGCCATTCCAGCGTGATCCCCCGGGTGTCGCGCGCATTGGGCCCGGTCAGGACGTGGAACAGCCCCGGGTCCCAGTCGCGCTGCATCTGTTCCAGCGCCGGGCCGTGCCAGTAGCGCAGATCGTCCACCGTCAGGGTAAAGACGGCCTCGGCCGTTTCGCCCGGGGCCAGGGTCAGGCGCGCCCAGCCCTTCAGCTCGCGCTGCGGGCGCGAGATCCGCGCGACCGGGTCGTGCAGGTAAAGCTGGACGACCTCGGTCCCCGTCCGGTCGCCGGTGTTGGTGACCGCCACCGTGATGCGCGCGCAATCGTCCGGCCCCCGCAGGCGCGTGCGGTCGGCCCGCGGGGCGGCATGGGCAAAGCGGGTATGGCCCAGCCCCCAGCCCGCCGGGAACAGCGGCGTGTGCGGGCCTTCCAGGATGCAGGCGGTGGTGAACTTGCGGAACACCGGGTCGCCCGCGGCATCGCGGTCGTCATCGCCCGCAACCGTGACGCCCGCGCCCTGGATCGGCCGGCCGGTGGGCAGATCCTCGCTGCGCAGGGGCATCTGGCCCACATGGCGGGGCAGGGCCTGGGCCAGCCGCCCGCCGGGTTCGGCCGCGCCCAGCAGCACCTGGGCCAGCGCGGGGCCGCCCTCATTCCCCGGATGGCCCGTCCAGATCACGGCATCGGCCAGCGCCACCTCTTCTGTCAGCGCCAGCGGCCGGCCCGCCAGCACCACCAGCACCACCCGCTTGCCCTGGGCCCGCGCCCGCGGGGCCAGCGCGCGCACCAGGTCGCGCTGCGCCCCGGGCAGGGTGATGTCCAGCCGGGTCGAGGATTCGCCCGCATGTTCCTTGGCCTCGCCCAGGGCCAGCACCAGCACGTCGGCGCCATCCACCGCCGCCTGCGCCGCGGCCAGCATGTCGGCCGCGCTGTCGGGCCCCAGGATGACCGAGGGCCGGTCCACATTGTGCATGTTCAGCCGCGCGGCCAGCGACGGGTCGTCGACGATGTTGCAGCCCTTGGCATGCAGCACCTGCACGCCCGCGGCCGTCAGCCCCTCGCGCAGCGTGACGCTGTGGTCGGGGCGCACGTCGATGGCCCAGGTGCCCTGCAGGTCGATGCGGTTGTCGGCCATGGGCCCGACCAGCGCGACCCTGGCCCCCGGGGCCAGCGGCAGCGCGCCGTCGTTTTTCAGCAGCACGGCCGAGGCGACGGCCGCCCGCCGCACCAGATCGCGATGCGCCCGGCAATAGGTCACCCGGTCGCGGCGGTCGGGGTCCATCCCCAGGAAGGGGTCGTCGAACAGCCCCAGCGCCTGTTTCGCCGCCAGCACCTGGCGGCAGCGGTCGGTCACCTCGTCCTCGGTGATCGGGCCCCGGGTATAGACCCCGCGATCCTGGCGGAAGGCGTCGGGATCGCGCGCGCCGTCCTCGACCAGCTGTTCCAGCTGGGTCAGGAAGGCTGCGCTGACCAGATCCACCGTCACCCCGGCCTTGAAGGCCAGATAGGCCGCCTGCCGGATGTCGGCCGCGATGCCGTGGTTGACCAGTTCCGGATGGATCGCGGTGAAATCGGTGACGATCAGCCCGCCAAAGCCCAGCCGGTCGCGCAGCACCGTCTGCTCGGCGATGCGGCCCCAGCGGGCATCGTGGCTGATGTCGACCATCGGCGCCCAGGTGATGGTGATGCCGTCGGCGCGCGCCTCGCGCGCGGTCATGCGGCCGATCTCGGCGATCAGGTCCAGGTCCCAGGAACAGGCCAGCGCCAGCGGGATCGGCCCGCCGGTGACATGGCGCTGGACGCAATCCTTGCCGAAGAACAGCGGGATGCCGTGCGGGCCCCGGTCGACGGCCAGCCGCTGCAGCGCGATCCGGTCCGTCAGGCCCGCCCCGGCCGAGGTGCCGCAGAGCGCGCCCTGCAGGATCAGGCTGCGCGTGTCCGACCCCCTGGCCGCGCCGGTCATGTCCAGCCCCTCGGCATGGGGATAGTTCAGCTGCCCGATCCTTTCGGCCAGCGTCATGCGCGCCAGCAGCCCCTCGATGAATGCCCCGGCCACGACCGATCCCCCCCTGCCTGCCCGCGCATCCTTGCAGCGCGTGGGGGCGGGGGGCAATGAGGTCGTGGCGGCAACCGGCGCGGGGCCGGTCGCCTGGGGGTCACTGATCCAGGAAACTCCGCAGCTTGCGGCTGCGGCTGGGGTGTTTCAGCTTGCGCAGGGCCTTGGCCTCGATCTGGCGGATGCGTTCGCGGGTCACGCTGAACTGCTGGCCCACTTCCTCGAGCGTGTGGTCGGTGTTCATCCCGATGCCGAAGCGCATGCGCAGCACGCGTTCCTCGCGCGGGGTCAGGCTGGCCAGGACGCGGGTCGTCGTCTCGCGCAGGTTTTCCTGGATCGCGCTGTCCAAGGGCAGGATCGCGTTCTTGTCCTCGATGAAATCGCCCAGCTGGCTGTCTTCCTCGTCCCCGATCGGGGTTTCGAGGCTGATCGGTTCCTTGGCGATCTTCATCACCTTGCGGACCTTTTCCAGCGGCATCTGGAGTTTCTCGGCCAGCTCCTCGGGGGTCGGTTCGCGGCCGATCTCGTGCAGCATCTGCCGACCGGTGCGCACCAGCTTGTTGATCGTCTCGATCATGTGCACGGGGATGCGGATGGTGCGGGCCTGGTCGGCGATCGACCGGGTGATCGCCTGCCGGATCCACCAGGTGGCATAGGTGGAAAACTTGTAGCCGCGGCGGTATTCGAACTTGTCCAC
>JACXUX010000242.1 GCA_014763725.1 Rhodobacterales bacterium | reverse complement strand
CCCACAGGATGCCGCCCGCGCCCGCCCCGCCCTGTTCGACGCCACCGCCGCCGCCGAGGCCGAGGCGGAAGAGACGCGGCTGGGCTATCTCTGCCCCTCGGGCCGTTATTGGGAGGAGCCGGGCCGCTACGACCCCGCCGCGCTGCGCGCCGTCGATGCGCTGTGGCTGCGGGCGGCCGCCCCCGCGCGGGGACGTGCCGCGCGCTGGCAGGGCTGGCGCCCGCTGCGGGTGCTGCGTAACGTGGCACGCTGACGGGCGTGCCGCGAACCGGGCGCGCCCCCTGGACCGGCCGGGCGGAGGGCCCCATGAAGATCGCGACCTTCAACATCAACGGCGTCAAGGCCCGGATCGAGGCGCTGCTCGAATGGCTGGCGGCGGCGCAGCCCGATGTCGTGCTGCTGCAGGAAATCAAGTCGCAGGACAAGGACTTCCCCCGCGAGCTGTTCCAGGACCTGGGCTGGCGGGTGGAAACCCACGGGCAGAAGTCGTTCAACGGCGTGGCGATCCTGTCGAGACTGCCGATCGAGGACGTGACCCGCGGCCTGCCCGGCGATGATGCGGACGAACAGGCCCGATGGATCGAGGCGACGGTGATCGGGTCCGGCGGCGCGGTGCGGGTCTGCGGGCTGTATCTGCCCAACGGCAACCCCGCGCCGGGGCCCAAGTATGACTACAAGCTGGCCTGGATGGACCGGCTGCACGCCCGCGCGGCCGCGCTGCTGGCGGCCGAGGAGCCGGGCGTGCTGGCCGGCGACTGGAACGTGATTCCCCAGCCCGAGGATGCCGCCCGCCCCGAGGCCTGGGTCCAGGATGCGCTGTTCCTGCCCGCCAGCCGGGCGGCCTTCCGGCGCATCCTGAACCTGGGGTTCACCGATGCGATCCGCGCCCGCGATCCGCGGCCGGGGGTCTATACCTTCTGGGACTATCAGGCCGCCGCCTGGGAAAAGAACAACGGCATCCGCATCGACCACCTGCTGCTGACGCCGCAGGCCGCCGACCGGCTGACCGGGGCGGGTATCGACAAGGCGGTGCGTGACGGCGTCAAGCCGTCCGACCATGTGCCGGTCTGGGTCGAGCTGGATCTCTAGGCGCTAATCCGCCCCGGCGGGGAACAGCAGCGCCAGCGCCAGATCGAGCCGGGCCTGCAGCTGCACCTCGACCGGGGTGGCGGGGTCGGCCGCCGCGGTCTGCAGCGCGCCCGCGATCACCGTGACCAGCAGATCGGCCGCCCGCACCGGGCGCAGCGTCAGCCCGCGCGGGATGCGCTGGGCCAGCGCATCGCGCAGCGCCGTCTGGCGCGCGGCGGCCTGGGCCGTCAGGGCGGGATCGGCGGCCTCGACCGCGGCCAGGTGCGGATGGCCGGCATGGCCCTGCCCCGCCGCCACGCTGGCCGCCAGCTGCGCCAGCAGCGCGCGCAGCGCCGCCTCGGACCGTTCGGGGACGCCCAGCCCGGCCAGCCAGGCGCGCGTCAGGTCCAGCTGGCGGGCCGACATCGCGCGCAACAGCGCCTCGCGCGGGCCGAAGCGCTGGATCAGCGCGGGCCGGGTCATGCCAAGTTCGGACCCGGCATCGGCCAGGGTAAAGGCCTGCGGCCCGACCCGCAGCAGCAGCGCCAGCGCGGCGTCCAGCAGCGCTTCGTCGCTGTGGCGGCGGGGGCGGGCCATGGCTCAGCCCGCCGTCACGTCGTGGCGATAGACCCAGTCGAAGCGCGACAGCGCCAGCCCCGGCGCCAGCCGCCCGCCCAGGCGCAGCACGGCATGGGCCACCTCGCGCAGGGGCGAGGCCAGGTGATAGGCGCGGGCATTGCGGTTGGCGGCCTCGATCAGGCGGCGGCAGCGGGGGGCGCGCGCGGCCTGATAGGCGGCAAAGGCCGCGGCGGGCGTGTCCAGCCGCGCCAGCATCCGCGCCAGCACCCAGGCGTCTTCCAGCGCCATGTTGGCGCCCTGGGCCAGGAAGGGCAGCGTCGGATGCGCGGCATCGCCCAGGATCGCGGCCGCGCCGCTGTGCCAGCGGTCGGCGACGGGGTGGCGGAACAGGCCCCACAGGTTGACCCGGTCGACCTGATCCAGCCAGCCGGTCACCCGCGGGCCAAAGCCCTGGAAGGCCAGCCGCAGCTCCATCGGGTCGTCGGTCAGCGACCAGCTCTCCTCGGCCCAGCGGGTGCGTTCCTCGACCGCGACCAGATTTCGCTGGCGCCCGCCGCGCAGCGGATAGCTGACCAGATGGCGGCCGGGGCCCATGTGCACCTCGGCCACCGGATCGGCGCCGGGGGTTTCGGGGATCACCGCGCGCCAGGCCACCTGGCCGGTGAAGAAGGCCTTGTCCGCCCCGTTCAGCGCCGCCCGCACCCGGCTGTGCAGCCCGTCGGCACCCAGCAGGATCGGCGCCTCGATCCGCGCGCCCTGGGCGGTGGCCAGCACCGGCACGGGGCCGGACAGGTCGACCTGCTCGATCCGCTGCAGCAGGCGCAGCTTGACCCCCGCGGCGCGCGCGCCTTCGGCCAGGATGCCGATCAGGTCGGCCCGGTGCATCAGGTGAAAGCCGTGTTCGCCTGCCGACCGCGCCAGGTCCATCGTCACCACCCGGTCGCCCGAGGGGCCGTCATGCAGATGCACCGCCCGCGCGGGCAGCGACAGGTCGGCCAGCGGCGCAGCCAGGCCCAGCGCGCGCAGCACCGCCGCGCCGTTCGGGCTGACCTGCAGGCCCGCGCCCACCTCGCGGATGGCATCGGCCTGTTCCAGCACGGTGACATCGGCGCCCTGCAGCGCCAGCGCCCGCGCCACGGCCAGCCCCGCGACCCCGGCGCCCAGCACGACGACCTCGCAGCGCGTCAGATCCATTCCACCCCCGAAGACGGAACCGCCGGGGGCCACCCCCGGCGTATCTATCGGCCGCGCTGCGGCGCGCCGCAAGCGCGACGCGCGCTCAGTCCTCGCGATGCACGCGTTCGCGGCGTTCGTGGCGTTCCTGTGCCTCAAGCGTCATCGTCGCGATGGGCCGGGCATCCAGCCGCTTGAGGCTGATCGGTTCGCCCGTCACCTCGCAATAGCCGTAGTCGCCGCTGTCGATGCGCCGCAGCGCGGCGTCGATCTTGGCGATCAGCTTGCGCTGGCGGTCGCGGGTGCGCAGTTCCAGCGCGCGGTCGGTTTCCTCGCTGGCGCGGTCGGCCAGGTCGGGCACGTTGCGGGCGCTGTCGTGCAGGTTGTCCAGCGTCTCGGCCGACTGGTCGAGCAGTTCCTGCTTCCAGACGAGCAGCTTGCGGCGGAAATATTCCAGCTGGCGCTCGTTCATGAAGGGTTCGTCTTCGGCGGGGCGGTAATCCTCGGGCAGGAAGACTTCGGGCTTCATTTCGGCTCTCTCCGTAGTGCCGGACCACGCCGACAGGTGGGCTTGTGTCATGGCGCGCTCCTGTTCGGCGCGCTCTTAGCCCATGCGCAACCGAATGTCACTAGCCCGCACCCGCCGCGGTTGCCGCGGCGCGGAAGGCTGGCTAGGATCGTGCCCGTAACCCCAAGGGCGCCCCCGTCGCATGAAATTCGCCTCGACCCCGGCCTATGTGGCCTCTGACGATCTGGCGCAGGCGGTGAATGCCGCGGTGGCGCTGGAACGGCCCCTGCTGGTCAAGGGCGAACCCGGCACCGGCAAGACGGAACTGGCGCGCGAGGTGGCCCGCAGCCTGGGCCTGCCGATCCTGGAATGGCATGTGAAATCGACCACCCGCGCGCAGCAGGGCCTGTATGAATACGACGCCGTCAGCCGGCTGCGCGACAGCCAGCTGGGCGATGCCCGGGTGCACGACGTGGCCAACTACATCCGCAAGGGCCGGCTGTGGCAGGCCTTCGAGGCGCCCTCCAAGGTCGTGCTGCTGATCGACGAGATCGACAAGGCCGACATCGAGTTCCCGAACGACCTGCTGCAGGAACTGGACCGGATGGAGTTTCACGTCTACGAGACGGGCGAAACCATCCGCGCCCGGCACCGGCCGGTGGTCATCATCACCTCGAACAACGAAAAGGACCTGCCCGACGCCTTTCTGCGGCGGTGCTTCTTCCACTACATCCGCTTTCCCGATCTGGACACGCTGAAGCGCATCGTCGCGGTGCATTTCCCCGGGATCAAGGAGGCGCTGCTGACCGAGGCGCTGACCCGGTTCCTGGAGATCCGCGAAACCCCGGGGCTGAAGAAGAAGCCCTCGACCTCCGAGGCGCTGGACTGGCTGAAGCTGATCCTGGCCGAGGATCTGGCGCCCGAGGACCTGCGCCGCGATCCGCGTGCGGTCCTGCCGCGGCTGCATGGCGCGCTGCTCAAGACCGAACAGGACGTGCATCTGTTCGAACGGCTGGCCTTTGCCGCGCGGTCGGGGGGCAGGACCCGCGACTGACATGATCCCGCCCAAGGACGGACACGCGGCCGCGCTTGGCTGGCGGCCACCAGACCCGGAGACGCCGATGCCCGCCCCTGCCCGGATCGCCGCCGCGGTCGC
>JACXUX010000241.1 GCA_014763725.1 Rhodobacterales bacterium | reverse complement strand
CATCGGGGCACCTCTGCGATTTGTGTTGATACAATCCGGATCATTCCGTATTGTTATAATACATATTGGCACAATCGGACACCACAGAATACTTGTGATGAATACAATATGGCGGCCTGATCTGGCACAATTCCCGGGCCCCAAGTATCAGGCCCTGGCCCGCGCCCTGCGCGAGGCGATCCGCACCGGCGAACTGCCCGAGGGCGCGCAGCTGCCGCCGGTCCGCGATCTGGCCTGGGCGCTGGGGATCACGCCGGGCACGGTGGCGCGCGCCTATGGCCTGGTCACGCAAGAGGGCATGCTGTCGGGCGAGGTCGGCCGCGGCACCTTTGTCGCCGCCCGTCACCGCCCGGTGGGGCCGCGCCAGGCGCTGATGGCCGAACCGCGGGGGGCGGCGCTGGTCGACATGCGCACGCCGCAGCTGCCCGACCTGGGCCAGGGCGCGGCGCTGGCCGAACGGCTGGCCGCGGTCGCGCGGGGGCCGGGGGCCTGGCTCGACTATCCCGGGCCGCGGGCCGAGGCGCCCCTGCGCGCGGCGGTGGTGGGCTGGCTGGGCAGCTGCGAGATGGGGCCGCTGACGGCCGACGACATCGCGCTGGTCTCTGGCGGGCAGCACGGGATCCTGACGGTCCTGCTGTGCTGCCTGCGCGGCGACCGGCCGGTGGTGGCGATCGAGGATCTGGCCTATCCCGGGTTCCGCCACGCGATCCGGCTGGCGCGGGCCGAGCCCCTGGGGCTGGAGATGGACGACCAGGGCGTGATCCCCGCGGCCTTTGACGCGGCCTGCCGGGCGCGCGATGTCCAGGCGCTGTGCCTGACGCCCGATGGCCAGAACCCCACCGCCGCCCGCATGGGCGCCGAACGCCGGGCCCAGATCGCGGCCCTGGCGCGCCGGCATGACGTGATGGTGATCGAGGACGACTGCTATGACATGGGCGCCTGCGACCTGCCCAGCCTGCGGGCGCTGGCGCCCGAACGGGTCTGGCATGTGGCCAGCCTGTCCAAGGCGGTCAGCCCCGCGCTGCGCTTCGGCTTTGTGGTCTGCCCCGCGGGCCTGGGCGAGGCGGGGCGGCTGACGGTGCAGCATGCCTGCTATGGCCTGGCCCGGCCCGTGGCCGATCTGGTGCTGGACCTGCTGACCACAGGCACCGCGGCCGCGATCCGCCGCCAGGTCCAGGACGAGGTCGCCCGCCGCCTGCAGGCGATCCTGAACCGGCTGGGGCGGTTCGACCTGCGCTGGCAGCCGGGGCTGCCCTTCGTCTGGCTGCGGCTGCCGCTGGGATGGCGCGCCTCGACCTTCCTGCGGGTGGCCGAGGGCGAGGGCATCCTGCTGCGGTCGGCCGACGAATATGCCCTGGCCGAGGGGCGCGCGCCCAATGCGGTGCGGCTGGCGCTGGCGGGCGCGGTTCCGGCCGCGCGGTTCGAGGCGGCGCTGGACCGGCTGGTGCAGCTGCTGGATGCCCCGCCGCGCGACCTGTCGGCCTGACGGGGTGTTGCACGGCGGACTAAGCCCCGCGGCAAGGATGCACCGCCCGTTGACCGGCGCCGCCCCTGCAACAGGTTGATGTCAGAGCAGTTCCGCAAAAGACGGAAAGACAGGTCATGGCACAACAGGCGTTCCACGCCCCGCACGGGGCGTCCGATTTCCTTGGTCTGCGCCGCGGGCGCGGCGGCGAGACGCAGATCGTCTCTGACGACGGGGTTGCCCGCCGCATGGTCTGGCGCGTCGAGGGCGCCGATCTGGGCGAGCTGCGGCTGGAAGACGCGCTGCGCGCCGCGTTGGGCCGGGCGCGCGTCCTGCCCGCGCTCCATGCCGAGCTGAAGCGCCGCGCCATCGGCATCGAGCGGATCGCCCGCTGATCCCCGGTCTGCCTGCCACTCAGGCAGCGGCCCCAGCCTCTGCCGCATCCGCAGGCAGTGGACGTTGCCGGGCGGCCGGGCGCATCGGGGGCTTTTCAGCCGCGGTTCCCTGTGCCACACATCGGCAAAAGACCAGACATCGGGGAGCGCATGGCAAAGTCACAGGGGCTGGCCCGTCTTGGCGGGGCCGAGGGCCGGTCGGGTCTGCTGCTGATCTCTCCGACGCTGCTCTATGCGTTGCTGCTGCTGGCGGCCCCCCTGGGCACGGTGCTGCTGTTTTCCATCTTCACCGACGGGCGCACGCCCACGGGCGCCAAGACGGTGCTGGCGATCCCCACGCTGCAGAACTACGTCGAGGTCTGGACCAACCAGATCTATCAGCGGCTGATGATGCGGTCGCTGTCGGTGTCGCTGTCGGTGACGCTGGTCACCGTGGCGCTGGCCTATCCGGTGGCCTATTTCGTCAGCTTCCACGTCGCCCCGTCGAAGAAGTCGCTGTGGCTGTTCCTGATCACCATCCCGTTCTGGACCAGCTATCTGATCCGCGTCTTCCTGTGGAAGGTGATCCTGGGCTACAACGGCGTGATCAATTCCGGCCTGATGAGCTTGGGGATCATTTCCGAACCCATCACCGCGATCAACTACAACGTCCAGGCCATGGTGATGACGCTGGCCCATGCCTATGCGCCCTTTGCCATCCTGCCGATCTTCGTCGCGCTGGAAAAGATCGACCGCAGCCTGCTTGAGGCCGGGCAGGACCTGGGCGAAAGCCGCTTCATGACCTTTGTCCGCGTCACGCTGCCCCTGTCGATGCCGGGGGTGATCGCGGCGGTGCTGATCGTCTTCATCCCCACGGTGGGGGACTACGTCACGCCCGACCTGATCGGCGGGGGCAAGCTGCCGATGATCGCCAACGTGATCGAGCTGCAGATGCTGAAGCAGAACAACAAGGCGCTGGGATCGGCGGTCGCGGTCTCGGCCATGCTGATCGTGGCGCTGGTGACGCTGGTGTTCCTGCTTCTGAACCGGCGGTTCCTCAAGGGGGGCAAGTGATGAAGGCGACGCCGTTCCGCGTCTATGCGCTGGCCTATCTGGTCTTTCTCTACGCGCCGATCATCCTGCTGCCGCTGTTTGCCTTCAACGACAGCCGGGTGATCGCCTTTCCGCTGTCGGGCTTTACCACCGCCTGGTTCGGCGAGATGTGGGCCGATGCCCAGCTGCACAATGCGCTGCGCAATTCGCTGATCACCTCGGGGTCGGTGGCGGTGCTGTCCACGGCGCTGGGGCTATTTGCCGCGCGCGCCTCGACCCGGTTCCGCTTCCCCGGCAAGGCGGGGGCCATGGGGCTGATCATGCTGCCGCTGGTCCTGCCCGAGATGATCGTGGCGATGTCGCTGCTGGTCGTGCTGCTGGCGGTGGGGGTCAGCCTGTCGATCTTCACCGTGATCCTGGGCCATGTGCTGATCTGCACGCCCTTTGCGGTGGCGATCCTGTCCTCGGCGTTCCAGAGCCTCGACCAGTCGCTGGAAGAGGCCGCCTATGACCTGGGCGAGACGCCGCTGTCGACCTTTCGCCTGGTGATCCTGCCGCTGGTGATGCCCGGCATCGTCGCCTCGCTGCTGATCTGCTTCACCGTCAGCCTGGACGAATTCATCATCGCCTATTTCCTGGCGGGGTCGGAAACGCTGCTGTCGGTCTATATCTACGGCCAGTTCCGCTTCCCGTCCAAGGTGCCCGCGATCATGGCGCTGGGGACGATCCTGGTGCTGTTGTCGATCAGCCTGCTTGCCATCGCCGAATATTTCCGCCGTCGCGGCATCGCGCGGTCGGGCGGCACCGATACCGGAGGTTTCCTGTGACCGCGCGCCCCACGATGATCGAGTTCCGCGACGTCCACAAATACTACGGCGACTACCACGCGCTGCGCGGCATCAACGCGACGATCCGGGCGGGGGAATTCTTCTCGCTGCTGGGGCCCTCGGGCTGCGGCAAGACCACGCTGCTGCGCACCATCGCGGGATTTGAAGGCATCGACCAGGGTGCGGTGCTGATCGACGGGCGCGACGTGGCCGGCGTGCCCGCCAACCGCCGGCCCACCAACATGGTGTTCCAGTCCTACGCGATCTTCCCCCATCTCAGCGTGGAACAGAACGTGGGCTTCGGCCTGCGCCGCGATCCGCGCAGCGCCGCCGACAAGGCCCGCGCCGTCGAAGAGGCGCTCGAGATGGTCGGGCTCAAGGGCTATGGCAAGCGCGCCGCGCACGCCCTGTCGGGCGGCCAGCGCCAGCGCGTGGCGCTGGCCCGCGCGCTGATCCTGAAACCCAAGGTGCTGCTGCTGGACGAACCGCTCTCGGCGCTCGACAAGAAGATGCGCGAACAGATGCAGGTCGAGCTGATCAAGCTGCAGCGCCAGGTCGGCATCACCTTCATCCTGGTCACCCATGACCAGGAAGAGGCGTTGGTCATGTCCGACCGCATCGCCGTGATGTTCGAGGGCCAGATCGCCCAGCTGGCCGACCCCGAAACGCTCTACCGCCGCCCGGCCACGCGCCAGGTGGCCGATTTCATCGGCACGATGAACTTCATCCCCTGCCAGGTCCTGTCCGAGGATCCCGCAGGCCATGAGGTCGAGGCCAAGGGCCTCGGCCGC
>JACXUX010000240.1 GCA_014763725.1 Rhodobacterales bacterium | reverse complement strand
CAGCCTGCTGACCCATGCCGCCGCCGAACCGGCCCATGCCCCCGCCGAAGCGGCCCTGGCCCATCATGCCGCCCTGGCCCATACCCGGCGCCATGCCGCCCCCCATGCCCGGACCGGCAGCCTGCTGACCCATGCCGCCGCCGAACCGGCCCATGCCCCCGCCGAAGCGGCCCTGGCCCATGCCGCCGCCCATGCCCTGGCCCATCATGCCGCCCTGGCCCATGCCCGGCGCCATGCCGCCGACCATGCCGGAGCCTGCGCCCTGCGGACCCATGCCGCCGCCAAAGCGGCCCATGCCGCCCCCCATGCCCTGGCCCATCATGCCGCCGCCCATGCGCCGGGCGCCCATCATGCCGCCCGCGCCCATGCCGCCCGCCATCGCAGGTCCGCGGACCTGACCCATGCCGCCGGCCATGCCGCCCCCCTGGGCGGGCCCGGCCGCCGCGGCGCCCATGCCGAAACGGCCCTGACCGGGCTGACGGTTGAAGCCGCCGAATCCCGCGTGCGGGGCGGGGGTGCCGGGCCCGCCCCCCTGGGCGCCGGGATCGGCCTGCGCCGGAACGGACATGTCGTGTTCGGGGTTTTCGGGGGTTCCGGCCATGATTTTGTTCAGAAGTCCGATGGTTTCTGGAAATTGCAAGTCACAACAATCGCCACTCTGACGATTGCTCGAAATGCTATCGACCGCGCCTGTTGCGCGCAACAGTTATTACGCCCCTGCAGAAAGGGCCCCCGCCCGGCGCCGCCCCTGCCGGCCCCGCGTCAGGGGATCCAGGACCAGACGTCGATCTGCACGAACCGGACGATGGTGCGCAGATAGGCCTCCCAGGCCAGCATGTCGTCGCCCTCGACCTTGGCCCAGCCGGTCATGGACGACCGCAGGATGCCGCTTTCGTTGGGGAATTCCGCCGTGGCACGGACCACGCGGCCATAGCCCGCATCCTCGGCCACAGGCGAGACGGCCTTGATCTGGCCCAGCACCTCGGTCTGCGACTGGCTCTCGGCGCGCAGGCGGACCTGCTGGCCCGGCGTGATGAAGGCCACGTCCGCCTCGGGGATCGAGATCGTCGCAGTCACCACATCGGTCTGTTCGATTTCCAGGAACTCGTCCCCGGTCTTGAGATAGTCGCCCACCCGCAGGTGCAGGTCCGCGGTCACCACCACGCCGTCGACCGGGGCCAGGATGCGGGTGCGTTCCAGTTCGTCCCGGTCATAGGCCAGTTCGCGTTCCAGCCGGTCGACATCGGACCCGGCGATCGCCAGTTCCTCGGCGGTGGCACCGGCCAGCGTCAGCGCGAGACTGGCGCGGTCGGCCTCGACATCGGCCACGGCGGCGGCATAGTCGGCCTCGGCCTTGTCCAGGGTGGCCGTGCTGACCGTCTGCGAGGCGATCAGGCTGCGCGCGCGCTCGACCTCGGCCTTCTTGAAGACGGCCGTCGCCTCGGACCGGGCCAGCTTGGCGCGGGCCAGGTCGATCTCTTCGGGCTGCGCGCCGGCCTCGAGCCGGGCCAGTTCCGCCCGGGCGCCGGCCAGCTGCGCCTCGGTGATCGAGATGTTGGACAGCTGGTCCCAGTCCGACAGCCGCGCCAGCGGCGTGCCGCGGGTGACGCGGTCACCCTGGGCGACATAGACCTCGACGATTTCACCATCGGTGCGGGCCACGGCGGTGCCGCGCGCCGCGGGCAGGATTTCCACCGGGCCGCCCGCCTCATACCGATAGGGCAGGAAGGCCGCGACCAGCAGCGAACACAGAATCAGCGACCAGACCACGCGCGCCCGGTTGGGCAGCCGTTCGACATCTGTCCCGGGCGCGGGCCGGCCGGCGGCGGCGGCCGCGGCGGCCGGCAGCGGGCGGGCGGCGGGGCGATCGGCCTCGCCCGGCGCCGGATCGGGGCCGCGGAAGGCGCGCGCGCCCCCCCCGACGGCGGCGGGGGCGGCCATGGCGCCCATCGCGCCCATGCCGCCGAATCCCCGCGCCTTCATCTTGCGCTGGTTCAGGCGGAACATCGCCATGAACCACAGCGTGGCGATGGTCATCAGCCCCAGGAAGATGATGACGCCCAGCCCGCCCAGCGTGCCCTGCAGCCCCATCAGGATGAAGATCGCCGTGACCCCCATCACCAGAACGGTGGTCAGGATCGTGCCCACGGCATAGAGCGCAAGCGGCCAGGCCTCGTCCCGGGTGATCATGGGCGGCAGGCGGCCCTTCACGAACAGCCCGCGCGCGGCCATCAGCGCCTTGGACAGGATCTTGGGCTCGCCCAGCACGGCCCCCATGAAGCGCATCCCGTCATGCGGGATCAGCGGCCAGGCGGTCAGCGTGAACATGATCAGCCCGAACTTGGCCACCGTCAGCGCCATGACCGGGATCTGGCCGCCCGATTCCCGCGTGACCGCCCAGATCAGGATGCCAAAGACGAACAGCGACAGCCGGAACAGCAGGGGCGCGCCATGCGCCCAGATCTGGCCGCGGCGGTCCATCTGCTCGACCGCGCTGTCGTCGATGTAGAAGCGCGGCGAAAAGCCCAGGACCAGGTTCAGGCCCATGCTCTTGACCCGCCCGCCATGGGCGGTGATGGCCACGCCCTGCGCGATGCGCGACCCGAAGTTGTCGACGAACAGCCCGACCAGCAGCTTGACGATCAGGCCCGAGCTGGCCATCAGCGCGCCCAGGTCGGCGGCGGCCTCGGGCATCTTCTGGATCAGGGTCAGCCCGGAAAAGACGGTGATGGGCAGCAGCGTCCACAGCAGGAACTTCAGCGGCCACAGCGTGAAGTAGATCGCACGGAACAGCAGGTCGGGGTTGAACAGCGGGAACTGGGTCGGACCCAGCTCCTTTTCCCGGGTTTCCTGCATATGGCGGCCGCGCATGCCCATCATGCCGCCCATCATGCCGCCGCCCATTCCCCCCATGCCGCCACCCATGGCGCCCATGCCCATCATGCCGCCCATGCCGCCGCCCATGCCCAGGCCCATGCCCATTCCGGCGCCCATGCCGCCCATGCCACCGGCCGCGCCGCCGCCCATGCCCGGGCGCATCCGGCCGCCGAAGCCGCCGGCCTCGGGCCCGAACAGGTCGTCGAAGTCATAGGCGTCGTCCAGCGGGTCGGGTGCGGTGGTGACCAGGACCTTGTCCTTGTCGTCGACGATGCTGCTGATCAACAGCGGCTGGACCAGGTAGCCGCCGTTGGCGAACACGCTGTAGGCGCTGGCCATCTGCATGGGCGTGACCGAGCCCGAACCCAGCGCCAGTGTGAGGTTGTCGGGCTGCTTGTCGACGCTCAGGCCGAACTGGCCGGCCCAGGTCTTGGCGCGAGTCGGGGTGACCTGCTGCATGACGCGCACCGACACCAGGTTCATCGATTGCGCCAGCGCCTGCTTGAGCGTCATCTCCAGCGGGGCATCGTTTTCGGCGTTCTTGGGCTCCCAGCCGCCGATGCTGATCGGGGCATTGCTCACGACCGTATTGGGCGTGACGCCGATTTCCAATGCCGCCGAATACAGGATGGGCTTGAAGCTGGAGCCCGGCTGGCGCCAGGCTTGCGTGACGTGGTTGAACTTGTTGCGGGCGAAGTCGAAGCCGCCCACCAGCGCGCGCACCCGGCCAGTGCCGGGCTCCATCGCGATGAAGGCGCCTTCGGCTTCCGGCGCCTGCGTCACGACCCAGACGCCCTGCGGTTCGGCCTTGCTGGGCGTGCCGCGCGTGACGCGGATGATGCTGCCGCGCTGGATGCGCAATTCCGGCTTGGCACGGTCTGAGAGCGCCGACTGCACATTGCGCAGGCCCTCGCTGGTGATGGCGATGTCGTCGCCGTTCTGCAGGGTGGCCAGCACCTTGCCGGGCGCGACCTGCATGACCACGGCAGCGCGCAGATCGTCGTTGTCGGGGTGCTCGGTCAGCGCCTGCTCGATCGCATCGTCGTTCTCGTCCTCGTCTTCACCGAGCTCGACGCGGCCTTCGGGACCGCGATAGGGCTTGCGGCGCTCGAACTCCATCAGCGTCTTGCGCAGGCCCTTGTAGGCGGCGATCTGCTGGTCGGCGACCAGGGTCGTGTAGACCTTCAGGCCGCGCGTGTAGCTGTCCTCGCCGTACTGGGCATAGACGACCTGGCGCACCATTTCGGCCGCGAATTCGCCGTGCAGCAGCTGATCCTGCGGCGAGCGGATGTGCAGGCGCTCGCTCTTGGCGGCTTCGTATTCTTCGGTGCTGATCAGCTTGGTATCGCGCATGCGCTCCAGCACCACCAACTGGCGGTGCTGGGCCCGCGGCAGGTTGCTGATGGGGTTGGCGTAGGCGGGGTTCTGCGGCAGCCCGGCCAGCATGGCGGTCTCCGCGATGCTCAGGTCCTTGAGCGGCTTGCCGAAGTAGGTTTCCGCCGCCGCCTCGAAGCCGTAGGCCTTCTGCCCCAGGTAGATCTGGTTCATGTAGACCTCAAGAATTTTCTCCTTGGGCAGCTGGCTCTCGATCTTGTTGGCCAGCAGGATCTCGATGAACTTGCGGCTGTAGAGCTTCTTCTTGGTCAGGTAGAGGTCGCGCGCCAGTTGTTGCGTGATGGTCGAGGCGCCCTGG
>JACXUX010000239.1 GCA_014763725.1 Rhodobacterales bacterium | reverse complement strand
GCCCCAGGCTGTAGGGCAGCCCCGCCAGCCCCAGCGCCACCGCGATCGACACCCCCGCCGCCACCACATGCGGCAGGCTGCGCAGCGCGGGCGCGATCATCGCCAGAAAGGTGATCGGCACCGCGAAATCCAGCGCGAATTCGGGCGGGATCGCCTGGCCCAGCGTGGCACCGGCCCAGCTGGCCAGATACCAGGGCGGGCAGATCGGCGTCACCGCGCCGAAGTAATAGGCCACCTTCTGCGCCAGCGGTTGGCTGGGTTTGCGTTCATAGGCGGCGGCCGAGACAGCAAAGGTCTGGTCCACCAGGAAATAGGCCGCCAGCGCCCGCTGCCAGACCGGCGCGCCCCCCAGATGCGGCGCCAGCGCCACCGAATACATCGCCATCCGCAGGTTCACCGCCAGCGCGGTCAGCAGCACCACCAGCGTGGGCGCCTGTTCCTGCAGCATCTGCAGCGCGGTGAACTGCGATGCCCCGGCGATCACCAGGATGGAAAAGCCCATGACCTCGGCCAGGTTCAGCCCCGCCTCGGTGCCCACCACGCCGAACAGCAGGCCGAAGGGCACGACCACCAGCGCCATGGGCGCCGAATCGCGCATGCCGCGCAGATAGCTGGCAGTGGTGGAGGACATGGCAGGCTCCGGGGCGGCTGGACGCGCAGGCCGCGCTGGCTTAGGCAATCGGATCAGGGGATGCAACCTGTGTGAGGCGCCATGCCCGTCCTGGTGCACGGCCTGCCGGCCGGCTGCCGCGGCGCGGCGGCCCGGCTCTACTGGCAGGCCTTTGGCGGCAAGCTGGGGGTCGTGATGGGCCCCGAGGACCGCGCGCTGGCCTATCTGGAACGGGTGATCCGCGAGGATCACGCGCTGGCGGTGCTGGACGACGACGGCGCCCTGCTGGGGCTGGCGGGGTTCAAGACGCCCCAGGGCGCCTTTGCCGATGGCGGGATGGCCGATCTGGCTGCGGTCTATGGCCGCTGGGGCGCGCTGTGGCGCGGGGCCTGCCTGCGGCTGATGCAATGCGACGTGGACAACGTGCGCTTTCTGGTCGACGGGCTGTGCGTCGAACGCGCCCTGCGCGGGCGCGGCATCGGCACCGCGCTGATCGGCGCGCTGTGCGACGAGGCGCGCGCCCGCGGCTACACTCAGGTGCGGCTGGACGTGATCGACACCAACTGGCGCGCGCGGGCGCTGTATGAACGGCTGGGCTTTGCCGCCATCCGGTCGACGTCGCTGGGGCCGTTGCGCCTGCTGTTCGGCTTTTCCCGCGCGGTGACGATGGTGCGCGACCTGCCCTAGAAGGCCAGCCGCGCCTCGGTGTCACGCAGGTCGGCGGTCAGGCGGCGGCCCAGGCGGGCCAGCTCCTCGGGCAGCAGGGCGAACTGCACCTGGGCGGGTTCCAGCCCCGCGGGGGGGGCAGGGGCGGCCAGAAGGTCCCAGGTGGCAGGCTCGATCCGCATCCGGCGGCCCTGCGCGGCCAGGGTCCAGCGCGTCTCGCCCCGTTCGACCACGATCCGCCCGCCCCAGGGCAGCGCGGTTTCCAGGCACTGGATGGCCAGGAAGGCGGCCTTGACCTCGGCCCGGGCCAGATCTGCGGGGCTGGTCCAGTCGATCACCAGCCGCCCGCCGCGGGTCAGGCCGGCCAGGATCTGCTGCACCTCGGACCGGCTGATCCGCTGGTCCTGGTCCGCGCCGCCAAAGGCGATGCGGAAGAAGCGGATCCGCGCATTGGCCTGGGCCACGCTTTCGGCGATCAGCGCCATCTCGGGGCCGCGGGTGCTGCCTTCCAGCGCCAGCAGCTCGACCCCGTTGCCGATGGCGCCGATCGGGCTGATAAGGTCGTGACAGATGCGCGATCCGATCAGCGCGGCAAGATCGGGACGGTCGGCCATGGCAGGGCCCCCTGGAAGGACAGGAACATGAACGCGATGCTGGAACCCGGGATGCTGGTGCGTCATCCCGCGCAACCCGACTGGGGGCTGGGCCAGGTGCAGTCGAACATCGGCGGCCGCATCACGGTGAACTTCGAACATGCGGGCAAGGTCGTCGTGGACGGCAGCCGGGTCGCACTGGTGCGGGTCTTCGGCATCTGAGGGCCCTCCTCGCACGGATATGATGCAACTAGAAAGTGCGGATCACGACGATTTCAAGCCCAGGGCACGAAACGTGCGGCGGTGTTGCAATGCCGCCGCGCTGCGCCTAGAACCCGCGCAGTCCAGAACCGGCAAAAGGCCCCGATCCGCGCCCATGACGTCCGCCGATCCGACCTTTGCGCTGCGGCTTGCGGCGGATGACCGCGACCTGCGGGCCGCGCAACGCCTGCGCTATCAGGTGTTCGTCGAGGAACTGGGCGGCGACGGCCCGCTGGTCGACCATGAAAACCGGCTGGAACGCGATGCCTTCGACCCGCTGTTCGACCACCTGCTGCTGATCGACACGCGGCGCGACCCCGCGCTGCTGCAGGATGTGGTGGGCGTCTATCGGCTGCTGCCGGGCGACCGGCTGGCGCCGGGCCAGCCCTTCTATTCCGAGGGCGAATACGACCTGACGCCGCTGCGTGCCTCGGGCCGGCGGCTGCTGGAACTGGGTCGGTCCTGCGTGCACCCCGACCACCGTGGCGGCACGGCCATGTTCCATCTGTGGAACGCGCTGGCCGACTATGTGCTGGACCGCGGGATCGAGATCCTGTTCGGCACGGCCAGCTTTCACGGCACCGACCTGGCCGCGCTGCGCATGCCGCTGGCCTGGCTGCACCACCACCATCTGGCCCCGCCGGAACTGTGCGTGACGGTCAAGCCGCCGCACGGGGTGGCGATGGACCTGCTGCCGGCCGACCAGCTGGACCGCAAGGCCGCGATGACGGCCACGCCCGCGCTGATCAAGGCCTATCTGCGGCTGGGCGGCTTTGTCGGGCTGGGGGCTTGGGTCGATCATGACTTCAACACCACCGATGTCTGCCTGGTGATGGATACCGAACGGATGTCGGCGCGGCACCGCGACTTCTACACCCGCAAGGCCCCGGCGTGAGCGACTGGCTGACCGCCCCGATCGCCATGCGCCGCCCCCAGACGGCAGGCGACTGGCTGCGCGTGCTGGGGCGGGGGGCGGTGCTGGGGGCGGTGACCTATGGCTGCCTGGTGCTGCTGCTGCTGGTGCGGCTGGTCGAACGGCCGATCCATGGCCTGAACCGGCCCTGGACGCCGCACATCACCCAGTTCGTCTGCCGCGCGGCCTTTGTCATCCTGCGCCTGCCGCTGACGGTGACCGGCCGGCCGATGACGCAGCCGGGCGCGGTGGTGGCCAACCACGGATCCTGGCTGGACATCTTTACCCTGAACGCGGTGCAGCGGATCTATTTCGTGTCCAAGGCCGAGGTGGCGGCCTGGCCCGGCATCGGCTGGCTGGCCCGCGCTACCGGCACCGTCTTCATCGCGCGCCGCGGGACCGAGGCCAAGGCCCAGCAGGAACTGTTCGAGGCCCGCCTGCGCGCGGGTCACAAGCTGCTGTTCTTCCCCGAGGGCACCAGCACCGATGCCCGCCGCGTGCTGCCGTTCAAGCCCACGCTGTTTGCGGCCTTCTTCACCCACGGGCTGGACCGGGTGCTGCACATCCAGCCGGTGACCGTGGTCTATCACGCCCCCCCGGGGCAGGACGCGCGCTTCTACGGCTGGTGGGGCGAGATGGACTTCGGCGGCCACCTGCTGCAGGTGCTGGCCCAGCCCCGGCAGGGCCGGGTCGAGGTGGTCTTTCATCCCCCCGTGCCGGTCGACGCCTTCCCCGACCGCAAGGCGCTGTCGGCCCATTGCGAACGGGTGATCCGCGCCAGCCACCCCTTTGCCACCGCCTGACCCGGGCGCGACAGCCGATTTCCTGCAGGAAATCGGCCCGTTTCCCGTGGCGGGAAACGGGCGTCGCACGGGCGGCGCGGTCAGCCCAGGGGCGCCAGCAGGGTGCGGATTGCGGCGGCGGGGTCTTCCGCCGACCAGATCTCCTCGCCCACGCCGAAGAAGTCGGTGACGGGCGCCAGCTGTTCGACCAGCCCGACGGTCAGCCCGCCCTCGGCCACCACGGGCACCTCGATCATCTCGGACCACCAGGCGAACAGGTCGTGCGGGGCCAGCCGGCCATCGCCCAGCCCCGCGCCGCCCACGGGCCCGAAGGCGACGTAGTCCGCGCCCGCCTCGGCCGCGCCCATGCCCTCATGCCGGGTGATGCCGCAGAAGGCGCCGACGATGGCATCCGCGCCCAGGTCCTTGCGCACCTGTCGCACCGAACGGGCCCCGTCGGTCAGATGCACGCCGTCCAGCCCCAGGCGCTCCACCATCAGCACATGCCGTTCGATCACCAGCGCCACGTCGCGGGCATGCGCGATCTCGCGCAGCGCATCGGCCGACCGCAGCAGCATGTCCTCGTCGCGGCCCGCCAGCGCCAGCCGCAGGCAGGCCACCTCGACCGCATCCAGCACCGCGGCCAGCCGGTCGGGGAACTGCTCGAGGTCAAGGGCGGGGGGCGTGATCAGATAGATCTGCGGGCGGTCGGCTTCGGTCATCGCGGTCTTCCCTGGTCGGCAACGGCCTTTCCTAGCGCAGATCGCGGGGCTTGACCATGCGGG
>JACXUX010000238.1 GCA_014763725.1 Rhodobacterales bacterium | reverse complement strand
GGACCGCTTCCTGACCCAGGAACGCGAGCTGATGTCGGCCTATTTCGCCCATCGCGCGGGCGCGCCCGGCCCCGCGCCCCTGGCCCCCGCGGGCCAGCGGTTCCCGCTGCTGGAGGCCATCGACCGCCGCCCCGACGGCCGGTCGCTGATCGCACGGATGACGGTCGACCTGGACCGGATGCCCTATCTGCGCGACCATTGCTTTGGCCGCGACATCTCGCGCCTCGATCCGGGGCTGGCGGGGATTTCGGTCGTGCCGCTGACCTTCTCGATCGAGGCGCTGGCCGAGGCTGCCGCCGCCCTGCGCCCCGACCTGCGGGTGGTGGCGGTGACGGAACTGCGCGCCTCGCGCTGGCTGGCGCTGGACGGCGGCCCGCTGGAGCTGGAGATCGAGGCGCAGATCCGGGCCGAGACGGGCGGCACCGTGCAGACCCATGTCCGCCTGCGCGAGGTGCAGAAACCGGGCGGCCCGCTGCTGCGGCCGATCCTGATCGAGGCCGGGGTGGACCTGGCCCCGGCCTGGCCCGCCGCGCCCGCGGCGACGCTGCACCCCGGGGTGGGGGCGGCGCAGGTGATCGACCCCGCGCTGGCCGCCCGCTGGGACCGGCGCGCGATCTACGACCGGATCATGTTCCACGGCCCCGCGCTGCAGATCGTGGCGCGGATGGACGAGGCGACCGGGACCCGCGTCAGCGGCGTGCTGGACGGTCTGCCCGCCACGGGGCTGCTGGCGGCCACGCCCGCCCCGGTGTTCGAAACCGACCCGGCCACGATGGATGCCGTGGGCCAGCTGGTGGGCGTCTGGGCGGCGGACCGGCTGCCGCAGGCGTTCCACATCTTTCCCTTCCGGATGGAACGGCTGGACATCTTCCGCCCGCCGCTGGCCGACGGGGTTTCGGCCCGCTGCTCGGGCACGGTCGCGCTGCACGGGACCGACGAGATGCGGTCGGATCTGGAGGTCGTCGAACCCGACGGGCAGCTGAACTGCCGCGTGACGGGCTGGTGGGACAAGCGGTTCGACCTGCCCGACCGGTTCTTCCGCGCGCGGCTGGCGCCGGCAGCAGCGGCTCTGGGCCAGGTGGTCGAGGCCCCCGGCCTGCCCGCGGGCGTGGTGCTGGCGCAGGTCGACGAACCCGATGCCGCGCTGCTGGAAGGGTCGGGCGGCATCTGGGAAAAGGTGCTGGCGCATCTGATCCTGTCGGCCGAGGAACGCGCCCGCGCCTGGTTCGGCGCCGATCCGGGGCAGACGCCCGTTTCACAGGCCGCGCCGCGCCGCCGGCAGGACTGGCTGCGCGGCCGGGCGGCGGCGAAACAGGCGCTGCGGGCGCTGGCGGGGGCGGCCATCGCCCCGGCCGATCTGGTGATCCTGGCCGATCCCGACAGCCGCCAGCCCCGGCTGGTGCGCTCGGCCGCCGACTGGGGCGGGCGCGTGCCGCCGGTGTCGATCAGCCATGCCGCAGGTGTGGCCCTGGCCGCCGCGGCCGATCCTTCGCGGTTCGCCGGTGTGGGCGTGGACATCGAGCCGCTGCGCCCCTGGGACGACCGCTTTGCCCGCACCGCCTTTGCCCCCGACGAGGTGGCCGCCCTGGCCGCCCTGCCCGCGGGCGCGCTGCGCGACCGGGCGATGACCCGGGCCTGGGTGGTGCGCGAGGCCGCGGCCAAGGCGCTGGGCCTGGGGCTGGAGGCGGCGCTGGCCCGCTTTGCCCTGCCGCAGGTGGGCCCCGGGCCGGGCCCGGTCGTGCTGCGCGACACCACGGGGGCCGCCGCGCCCCTGGTGACGGCGTTCGACCTGACGGGGCCCGGCGGTCAGCCGCTGATCGCGGCGCTGGCGGTGCGGTCGGCCTGACCGGCCCGGCCGGCGGGTTCCTGCGCCGGTCGGAATTCCGACACCCTTTTGCCTTGCAGTTGCAGCATCTTTGGACGTAGTGTCACTGAGGATCTTTGTTAGATGACCAAAAACAGTATTATGGCTACGTTGACGACCGAGGACGTGGGTGCCGTCCTGCATGAGATCTTCGAGGATCTGGGCGAGGATCTGGACTTGGGCGATGTCACCCTGTCCCCCGAGATGCGTTTGCTGGACCTGGGGCTGGAATCGATCAGCCTTGTCTATCTGGTTTCGGAACTGCAGCAGCACTACGGGCTGGGCGATCGTCTGTTCCGTCGCCTGCGGGAAACGGGCGCGCTGATCCGCGACCTGAGCGTGGGCGAACTGCAGGACATGGTCGTCGCCCTGAAGAACGATATGGCGGCCTGACCGCCCCTACGCCTGATTGAAGGATCGATCATGTCGGCGAAAACGGTGATCATCGGCGTCGACGGCGCCACCTATGACATTCTCGATCCGCTGATGGCCCAGGGGCTGATGCCCAATCTGGCGGCGCTGATCGCGGGCGGCGTGCGGGCCGTGCTGAAATCGACGATCCACCCGCTGACCCCGCCGGCCTGGGCCACACTGATGACGGGCGTCAGCCCCGGCACGCATGGCATCTTCGACTTCATCAAGGTGGACCGGTCGGGCGCGGTGCCCAGCTACACGCTGGCCACGTCCGAGGATCTGAAGGCGCCCACGCTGTGGGACATCGCCTCGGCCCGCGGCAAGCGGGTGACGACGCTGAACTTCCCCGTCATGTTCCCCGCCCGTCCGGTCGAGGGCGTGGTGATCCCGGGCTATGTGCCGTGGTCCTATCTGGGCCGGGCGATCCATCCGCGGTCCATGGCCAAGCGGCTGAAGGAACTGGGCGTCTTCAAGGCGTCCGAGATGTCGACCGACTGGCAGCACGAACGCAAGGCGGTCCAGGGCCTGGGCGACGACCAGCTGGACGACTGGGTCAACTTCCACATCACCCGCGAACGGCGCTGGCAGGCCACGCTGCTGACCGTGATGGACGAAGATCCCTGCGACCTGACCGCCGTGCTGTTCGACGGGGTCGACCGCATCCAGCACCTGTGCTGGCACCTGATCGACCCGGCCACGCGCGGCGACTACACCAGCCCCGCGAACGAGGCGACGCGCGCCCTGGTGCTGCAGTATTTCGGCGAGCTGGACGGCTTCATCGGCCAGATCGTCGCCAAGGCCGGCCCCGAGGCGCGGGTGTTCATCGTGTCGGACCACGGGTTCACCCGGGCGGGCACGCGCATCTTCTATGCCAACACCTGGCTGGAACAGCAGGGCCTGCTGGCGTGGAAGCCCGACACCCCGATGGACGACCAGGGCCGCATGGCGCTGGACGAGAATACCGAAGCCTCGACCCTGATCGACTGGGACGGCACCCGGGCCTATTCGCTGTCGTCGTCGTCGAACGCGATCTTCATCCGCACGGCGCGGGCCCCCGGCGAACCCGGCGTCCAGGCGCAGGATTACGCGGCCTTCCGCGACGATCTGGTGCAGCGCCTGCTGGACGTGACCGACCCCGCCACCGGCCGCAAGGTGGTGGCCGAGGTGCATGTGCGCGAAACCGCCTTCCCCGGCCCGAACATGACGCAGGCGCCCGACCTGACGCTGCGGCTGTACGACTACAGCTTCCTGTCGGTGCTGCGGGCCGATCAGCCGTGCAAGGACCGCCGCGTGCCCTATGCCACGCACCACCCCGACGGCATCTTCATCGCCGCGGGCCCCGGCCTGCGCCAGGGCGAGGTGATCGAACCGCTGCGGATCGCCGATGTGACGCCCACCGCGCTCTATTCGCTGGGTCTGCCGGTGGCGCGCAGCATGGAGGGCCAGGCCGCGACCGGCGCCTTTACGATCGACCATCTGATGTACAACGCCCTGTCCGTCGCGGATGAGGCGATCCCCGGCCAGGGCGCGGGCCAGTTCGGCGCCACGGGCGAGGCGCTGCCCGAAGAGGCCGCCGAAGAGATCAAGGAACGCCTCAAGGCGCTGGGCTACATGTAGGGTGATGCCATGCCCCGGGTCCAGCTGCGCAACCACAAGGTGCACTACCAGCAGACGGGCCACGGCCCCGATGTGGTGCTGATCCACGGACTGTCGTGCAACATCGCCTTCTGGTGGTTCCATGTGGCCGAGCATCTGGCCCACAGCCGCCGCGTGACCGCGATCGACCTGCGCGGCCACGGCTTTTCGGGCATGACCGACACGGGCTATCGCGCGGTCGATCTGGCGGCCGATGTGGCGGCGCTGCTGGATCATCTGGACGTGGCGGGCGCGCATGTGGTGGGGCACAGCTTTGGCGGGGCGGTGGCGGCGGCGCTGGCGGCCGAGCGGCCCGATCTGGTGGCCGAACTGACGCTGGCCGATGCCTGGCTGCCCTCGCTGCAGCCCGTGCCGCCGCTGCAGGGCAGCGCCGAATGGGCCGCCACCCGTGCCCGGGCCGAGGCGCGCGGGATCCAGATCGACCCGGCCCTGCCGCTGGTGGTGCGGGGGCTGTTTTCCGAACTGCTGGACGAGATCGACTTCCTGGCCGGCGACCATGACGACCATGCCATCCACCAGGGCCCCGGCCACTGGGAGGTGGGCGCCGGCGCTGTTGGCACGGGTGCGGGCGTTGCCGGGCGCGGGTCGCGCCTGGGCCGGTTCTGGCCTGCGGGCGGGGCCGGGCTGCGCGGTGGCTGGGGGGCGGCGACGCCGCGGTTCCTGCGCCGCGGGGCCAC
>JACXUX010000237.1 GCA_014763725.1 Rhodobacterales bacterium | reverse complement strand
CCCCAGCGCGGCGGGGTCGACGGGGCCGGCGGGGGCGGCGGTGCGCTGCGCCACCCGCAGCAGGGCCGACCGCGCGCGCGGATTGGCGGCCAGTTCGCCGGCATCGGGTTCGACGGGGCGGCGGGTGATCAGCTGAAACCGTGGCGCCTCGGCCGCCTGTTCGGGCACATGGCGGTTCGCCCCGCCCGCGCGGCCCGCGCGCAGCTGCAGGAAGCGTTTCACGATCCGGTCTTCCAGCGAGTGAAAGCTGACCACGGCCAGCCGGCCGCCCGGGCGCAGCGCGCGTTCGGCCGCCATCAGGCCGGCCACGAGTTCGTCGATCTCGCCGTTCACCGCAATGCGCAGCGCCTGAAAGCTGCGGGTGGCGGGGTGGCTTTGCCCGGGCTTGGGCCGCGGCAGGCAGCGCGACACGATCTGCGCCAGCTGCAGCGTGCCGGTGATCGGCGCCTCGGCCCTGGCCGTGACGATGGCGCGGGCGATGCGGCGGGCGGCGCGTTCCTCGCCATAGTGATAGAGGATGTCGGCCAGCTGTTCCTCGGTCGCGCGGGCGACCAGGTCGGCGGCGCTGTCGCCCGACTGGCTCATCCGCATGTCGAGCGGGCCGTCCTTCTGGAACGAAAACCCGCGCGCGGCCTGGTCGATCTGCATCGACGAGATGCCCAGGTCCAGCACCACCCCGTCGACCGGCCCGCCGGCGAGCCGGTCGAGTTCGGAGAACTGCCCCTGCACCAGCCGCAGCCGGTCGCCCCAGGGCGCGCCCCGGTCGCGCGCCATCTCCAGCGCCAGGGGGTCGCGATCGATGCCGATCACCAGATCGGCGCCCGCCGCCAGCAGGCCGCGCGCATAGCCGCCCGCCCCCAGCGTGCCATCGACCCAGGTGCCCGTGACGGGCGCCACCGCCGCCAAGAGCGGCGTCAGCAGCACGGGGATATGCGGGGGCTGGGGCCCGTCGGTCATGGCCTAGCCCTGCACGGGGGGCAACAGCGACAGGATGTCGGCACCGCCCGCCAGCGCGTCCAGGCGCGCCAGCTCTTCCTCTTGTGCAGCCAGGTCGGCCTCATACTCGGCATGGGTCCAGATCTGGAACGTGTCCAGCGTGCCGGCCAGCACCAGATCGGGGCCGGCCTTGATGCGGTCGGGGTCCAGGCCCAACTTGTCGCGCACCTGCTGGGGAAGCACCAGGCGGCCGTCCTCGTCCAGCTCGACCGTCGCCGCGCGCGAGATCATCTGGCGTTCCAGCGCCCGGCGCTGCAGCGACCCGGCCTGCAGGTCGCGGATGCGCGACTTGAGCGTTTCGTAGCCCGCAATCGGATAGCATTCGACAAAGCGGCGGCGGTCGTCGCCATAGACCAGAACGGCCCGGCACCGGGGTTCGTTCCGGCCGGGGTCGCCCTCTTCCAGCTGCCGGCGAAAGGCCAGGGGAACAAGGACACGCGCCTTGCCGTCCACCTTCTGCCTGTGTTCGCCGGTGAAACCCTGAAACACCGCCCGGCCGCTCCTGCCCGTTTCGTTGCGCCGCGGGAAACGACAACGGCGGACCGGAACTGCTGCAAAGCCCGATCCGCCGCCCTGTCCCAGCGTCTGGGTTCATCCGGTCGCGGGGCGCCATCTTGGGGGTCGATGCTGCTCGCGCCCCGCGCCGGATGTTTTCTGTCACCGAGAAAGGCGGTTGCCTGTATGATCTGCCGTCATCTTGTTCGGGGTCTTTGTCGGTCGCCCCTGCGTGCCGTCCTGCTCGGATGTCCAAGGTGTAGCGCCGAACAAACCGGGATGCAATGGGAATAAGCGGGATCAGCCGGCACAGAGACAGCAGACCCCCGCGACTCGCGCGGCGATCACGCCCACGCGACGCGCCCTGCGCGAATCTGTAGTTGCGATTGGGGAGGGCGGCCACAGCATCTTGTGGTGCCACCACGGAATCGGCGGACAGCGCCGCGGCCGGGCTGTTGCGCGAATGCCGCGATCAAGCATTTCGTGATCGAAATTGGCTGGAATCCGGCCCCTCGGCGGCAGGGTTGGGGGCCGTTTCCCGGTGACGCCCGGTGACGGCGCCGGGTCAGGCCCGGTTTCCCGGCCCGTCCCGGTCCGCCCCGGTCCGCCCCGGCATGCGCTCGGGTCAGGCCATGCCACCCGCGACCAGACGCGCGGCCAGCCGGGCAAAGGCGTCGGCCACCGGCCCGTCGCCCAGCGCGATCGGCGTGCCCGCATCGCCCGCCTGCCGCACCTCGAGCGCGAGCGGGATCTCGCCCAGGAAGGGCAGGCCCAGGCGCGCCGCCTCGGCCGCCACGCCGCCATGGCCGAACAGATGCGCCTCATGCCCGCAGTTGGGGCAGACATAGGTCGACATGTTCTCGA
Source organism: Rhodobacterales bacterium (assembly GCA_014763725.1). Lineage (GTDB taxonomy): Bacteria > Pseudomonadota > Alphaproteobacteria > Rhodobacterales > Rhodobacteraceae > JACXUX01. The sequence goes on along the minus strand of JACXUX010000237.1, from coordinate 2,313 downwards.
CCAGGCCCAGGATCGGCGTCTTGAGCTTGGCGAACATGTCGATCGCCTTGCGCGCGTCCAGCAGCGCGATGTCCTGCGGCGTCGACACCACGATCGCCCCGGTCAGCTGGGTGCGCTGGCACAGCGTCAGCTGGATGTCGCCCGTGCCCGGCGGCAGGTCGATCAGCAGCACGTCCAGCCGCCCCCAGTCGACCTGGCCCAGCAGCTGCTGCAGCGCGCCCATGATCATCGGGCCGCGCCAGATCACGGCCTCGTCCTCTTTCAGCATCAGGCCGATCGACATCAGCGTGACGCCATGCGCCTGCAGCGGGATGATGGTCTTGCCGTCGGGGCTGGCCGGGCGGCCGTGGGCGTTCATCATCCGCGGCTGGCTGGGGCCATAGATGTCGGCATCCAGCAGGCCCACGCGGCGGCCCTGGCGGGCCAGCGCCACGGCCAGGTTCGACGACAGCGTGGACTTGCCCACGCCCCCCTTGCCCGAGGCGATGGCCAGAATCCGGTCGACGCCCGATACCGCCTGCGGCCCGGCGGGCCGCGGCGTGGGATGCTGGCCGATCTTGAGCGAGGGCGCCTTGGGCGCGGGCCCGTGCGCCGTCAGCACCACCTGCACCGCCGTCACGCCGGGCAGGGCGCGCAGCAGCGTCTCGGCGCGGGCGCGCACGGGGTCCAGCGCGCGGGCGGTTTCGGGGCTGTCGGCCTCGATCACGAATCGGACCTGGCCGCCCTCGATGGTCAGCGCCCGCACCAGATCGCGCGAGACCAGGCTGCCGCCGCCCGGCAGGGGCAGCTCGATTCGGGCCAGTTCGGCCAGGATTCGCTCGCGGGTCGGGGCCATGCGTTTCTCCTCTGCCTGGCATTCGGGCAACGGCGCGGGGGGCTGCCTGCTGCCGTTACATGAATTTACCATTCGTTCAAGAATGTCACGAAGCACTTGGACTGTCTGTGAAAAGTTCAAGACCCCAGCCATGCGGTCGCTGCATGGCAGCATTGAGGACCCGGGGTATTGTGCAATCGCAGCATCGGGGTATGTTTGCCCTAACGGCGGCGCGGTTCCCCGCACCGAAGCAGCCCAGGAACAGACCCCGAGGCTTAATACATGGCTTACGCGAACACCACCCGTGCGGCGTCGACCGGCCCTGTGGACCGGATCGCGCAGATCTACCGGACCCTGGCCGAGGCGCTGGCCCGCCGGCGGATCTTCCGGCAGACCCGCCGGGAACTGAACGCCCTGACGGCCCGCGAACTGGCCGATCTGGGCATCCACCGGTCGCAGATCACGCGCATCGCGCTGGAAGCGGCCTACGGCAAGTAAGGTTTCTGCAGCGCCCCCCTCCTCCTCCCTGGGGCGCATGGCAAAGCGGCGGCACGGCTCCTCCTCCCTCGTGCCGCCGCCCTTTCTTCGGAAGCCCCGGCTTCCACATCGCGTACGACGGCCCCCTCCTCCTCCCTGGGCCAGTCGGACCTGCGGCGGCTCCGTCCTCCTCCCTGGGGCCGCCGCACCCCTTTCCGGGCCGCAAGGCCCAGACTTGCCGGCGGCCGTCCTCCTCCCTGGCCGTCGGGACCTTGCGGCGGCCCCCTCCTCCCTGGGGCCGCCGCAGCAGGACAAGGGGCCGAACGGGCCCAGAGCTGCCGGTGTCCGCCTCCTCCCCGGGCGCCGGAGAACGACGGCGGCGCCCCCTCCTCCCGGGTGCCGTCTGGAGTGCGACGGGCCCCCTCCTCCTCCCTGGGCCCGACGTGACCGGCGGCGGCCCCCTCCTCCCGGGGTCGCCGCCCCAGATTTCCGGGGCCCGGCCCCGACGGACTGCGGCTGCCCCTTCCCTCGTGCGGCCCAAGACAGCGGCGGTGCCCCGACCGGGCGCCGCCGTTTTCGTTCCGCCCGCCCCTTGCGGCGACGCGCGTCGCGCGGTCTTGGCTGCGCCCGCGACGAACGGGGATGGCATGCGCGCCTCGATGATCTCGGCCGCGGTGGTGGCGGCGCTGGTGGGCTATGGGTCCACGATCGCGCTGGTGCTGGCGGCGGCGGCGGTGGGGGCCACGCCCGCGCAGACGGCCAGCGGGGTGCTGGCGGTCAGCCTGGCCAAGGCCCTGGGCAGCGCCTGGCTGTCCTGGCGCACGCGGGTGCCGGTGGTGCTGGCCTGGTCGACCCCCGGGGCGGCCCTGGTCGCCGCGACCGAGGGGCTGGACCTGAACGCCGCGGTGGGGGCCTTTGTCGTGTCGGGCCTGCTGGTGGCGGCGACGGGGGCGATCCGGCCGCTGGGGCGGCTGGTGGCACGGATCCCCGATGCGGTGGCGGCGGCGATGCTGGCCGGGGTG
>JACXUX010000236.1 GCA_014763725.1 Rhodobacterales bacterium | reverse complement strand
GGCCGCTAGGGCCCCCTTTCCCCCGGCCGCCGCCCGCGCTAGGAAGGGGCATGCTCAAGACCCGGATCATCCCCTGTCTCGATGTGGCCGATGGCCGCGTGGTGAAAGGCGTGAACTTCGTCGACCTGCGCGATGCGGGCGACCCGGTCGAGGCCGCGCGCGCCTATGACGCGGCCGGCGCGGATGAGCTGTGCTTTCTGGACATCCACGCCACGCATGAAAACCGCGGCACGATGTTCGATCTGGTCACCCGCACGGCCGAACAGTGCTTCATGCCGCTGACGGTGGGCGGGGGCGTGCGCACGCCCGACGACGTGCGCGCGCTGCTGCTGGCCGGGGCGGACAAGGTCAGCTTCAACTCCGCCGCCGTCGCCAAGCCCGATGTGGTGGCCCAGGCCGCCGACCGCTTTGGCAGCCAGTGCATCGTGGTGGCCATCGACGCCAAGACGGTGGCGCCGGGGCGGTGGGAAATCTTCACCCACGGCGGGCGCCGGCCCACGGGCATCGACGCGGTCGCGTTCGCCCGCACTGTGGCGGCCAAAGGCGCGGGCGAGATCCTGCTGACCAGCATGGACCGCGACGGCACCGGCGCGGGCTTCAACATTCCCCTGACACGGGCGATTGCCGATGCGGTCGACGTGCCGGTGATCGCCAGCGGCGGGGTGGGCACGCTGGATCATCTGGTTCAGGGTGTGACCCAGGGGCATGCCAGCGCGGTGCTGGCGGCCTCGATCTTCCATTTCGGGACCTTCACCATCGCCCAGGCCAAGGCGCACATGGCCGCGGCCGGCATCCCGGTGCGGCTGTGACCGCGCTGGACCGGCTGGCCGCCACGGTGCAGGCGCGCCGCGGCGCAGACCCCGACAGCAGCTGGACCGCCCGGCTGCTGGCCAAGGGCCCCGAGAAATGCGCCGAGAAGTTCGGCGAAGAGGCGATCGAGGCCGTGATCGAGGCCGTGCGCGGCGACCGCGACCGGCTGGTGGCCGAGGCGGCGGATGTCCTCTATCACCTGCTGGTCATGCTGGCCGCGCGCGACGTGACGCTGGATCAGGTCCTGGCCGAGCTGGAACGGCGCGAAGGCACCTCGGGCCTGGCCGAAAAGGCCGCCCGCGGCTGAGCCCGCCTGCGGCAACGCGCCTCGCCGGGCAGGATTGCCCGGGATAACCGACATCCGTAATGTCTGTCTTGGAAACGTGCTCCTTCGGCCCTGCGCGGGGTCGGCCCTGACGACCGGGGGGAGCCCGTGAGACGAACCACAGCCGGCGCGTGCCTGGGCGGCGCGCTGCTGTCCGTTTTTCTGGTGGCCGCGCCCGCGATGGCGCAGACCGCCGCCGATGCCCCCCCCCGGTGCCGGGGTCCGACAACACGGCCGACCATTCCAAGCTTGCGGCGCTGAAGGGGCCCTTCGCCTCGGGGCCCGAGGTGACGCAGGCCTGCCTGTCCTGCCATACCGAGGCGGGCGACCAGGTGATGCACACGCTGCACTGGTCCCGGGACTATACCCATCCATCCCGAGACCGGCCAGCAGCTGGGCAAGGCGAATGTGATCAATTCGTTCTGCGGCAACGTCGCCTCGAACGAGGCGCGCTGCACCTCCTGCCACGCCGGTTATGGCTGGGAGGATGTCCGCCAGCCCGCCCCCACCGACGCCACCCGCGTCGACTGCCTGGCCTGCCACGACCGGTCGGGGCAATATACCAAGCTGGACAATGCCGCGGGGCACCCGCCCCTGGCCCCGGTGGCGCCGGGCGCCAAGACCATTACCGGCAAGCCGGCCTGGCCCGTCGATCTGGCACAGGCCGCGCAGTCGGTGGCCCTGCCCGGGCGCGAGAACTGCGGCAGCTGCCACTTCTACGGCGGCGGCGGCGACAACGTGAAACACGGCGACCTGTCCTCGGCCCTGATCAGCCCGGCGCTGAGTACGGATGTCCACATGTCGGCCGAGGGCGCGAACTTCACCTGCACCAGTTGCCATGTCAGCGACCGGCACGCGGTGGCCGGGTCGCGCTACAACGTGGCGGCCGGGGACGTGGCCGATGCCCATCTGCTGGGCCAGCGGCGCGACGTGGCCACCTGCGAAAGCTGCCACGGCAATACCCCGCACCCGGCCACGCCCGTGGGGATCAAGCTGGACGACCATACCGACCGGCTGGCCTGCCAGACCTGCCACATCCCCGAATTCGCCCGCGGCGGCGTGGCGACCAAGACGCTGTGGGACTGGTCGACCGCCGACAAGCTGCAGGACGGCAAACCCTATCACGAAGAGGGCTTCACCCAGTCGGACGGGGCGCATCTGCACACCTACCTGTCGACCAAGGGCAATTTCGAATGGGCCGAAAACGTCGTCCCGCACTATGCCTGGTTCAACGGCCAGGTGGAATACACCACCGCCGACCAGACCTTTGACCAGGCAGGGCCGGTCCAGGTCAACCGCATCGCGGGATCGGCCACCGATCCGGGCGCGCGGATCTGGCCGTTCAAGCGGATGGAGGGGCGGCAGGCCTTCGACACGGTGAACAACACGCTGCTTCTACAGCCATGTCTACGGCCCCGACACGACCACCGCCTTCTGGACGAACTTCGACTGGGGCGCGGCGATCCAGGCCGCGGCCGACTATGTGGGCCAGCCCTATTCGGGCGAATTCGGCTTTGTCGAGACCGAGATGTACTGGCCCATCACGCATATGGTGGCGCCCGCCGAACAGGCGCTGGACTGCGAAAGCTGCCATGCCCGCGACGGCCGTCTGGCCGGAATCGAGGGGATCTACATCCCCGGCACCGGCCTGCCGCCGGGCGCGCTGGCGGGTCTGGCGATCCTGGCGCTGGCCGCGGCCGGCGTGGGCGGGCACGGCGTGCTGCGGATCGTGGGCAACAGGGGCAAGGGGTCGCATCATGGCTGAGCGTCAGGTCAAGGTCTACACGCGGTTCAACCGCCTCTGGCACTGGAGCCAGGCGCTCTCGATCTTCCTGCTGCTGTTCACCGGCCTGCGCATCCTGGGGGTTCACCAGCTGATGCCCTATGGCCTGGCGGTGATCGCCCATACCGCGGTGGCGGTGGCGCTGCTGCTGCTCTGGGCCTTTGCCACCTTCTGGCTGTTCACCACCGGCGCATGGCGGCAGTTCATGCCGTCCAGCGTCGGGCTGTGGCAGGTGCTGCGGTTCTACGCCTGGGGCGTCTTCCACGGCGAGGCGCATCCCTACCGCAAGCTGCTGCGGCGCCGGCACAACCCGCTGCAGGCGCTGTCCTATCTGGCGCTGAAGACGATGCTGTTCCCGGCGATCTGGATCTCGGGGCTGGTCTATCTGTCCTATACCTTCTGGGACCATCTGGACCCCACGGGCCGCGGGCTGTGGGTGGTGGCGAACATCCACATCCTGGCGGCCTTTGCCATCGCCAGCTTCGTCGTGATCCACGTCTATCTGCTGACCATCGGGCATGGCTTCCGCGACCATGTGCGCCCGATGATCACCGGGTTCGAGACGGTCGACCTGACGCCCGAGCAGGAGGCCTATCTGGCCGCCGACGAACCAGGCCGCCTGCGCGCGAAGGGGGCCTGACCGGCCCGCGGGGGCGCGCGCCTTCGGGTGCGCGCCCTAGCCCCGGCGCGAGCTGATGATCCCGGTGGCAAAGCCGCCCATGCGCAATTCGCCCATCAGGCGCTGATATTCGATCTTGGGGCAGCGGTTCATCACCACCTGGACCCCGCGGGCGCGGGCCAGGGCGGCGGCCTCGGGGTTCTCGACCCCGATCTGCATCCAGACGGTGCGCAGCGCGGGCAGATGGTCCAGCGCGGCCTGCACGATGGGCAGCACCTGGTCGGACCGGCGGAAGATGTCGACCATGTCCACCTGCGCCTGGGCCGGGATCTCGGCCAGGTCGCGCCAGACCCGTTCGCCCAGGATCGTGCCGCCCGCCTGGCCCGGGTTCACGGGCAGGATGCGCATCCCGCGCAGCTGCAGATAGCGGCCGACATAATGGCTGGGTCGCACCGGGTCGGGCGACAGGCCGACGATGGCCACCACGCGGGTTGTCGTCAGGATGCGGCGCAACAGGTCATCGGGGGGCGCGGTCATGGGCGGGGCCAAGAAAAAGGCGCCCGGGCCGGGAAAGCCTGGGCGCCAGTGGCGGAACGAGGGACAGTGAACTGAAACGACGGTGTTCCGGAACCGACGCCCACAATCCTCAGATAGGAAGCTTGCGTTACGGTTAAAGGCAGGTCGCGCATGCGTGATCAGCCCCCCCTTGTGGCCGCGGCATAGAGCGCGACCGCCGCCGCGTTCGACACGTTCAGCGACCCGAAGCCCCCCGCCGCCGGGATGCGCACAAGATGGTCGCAGGTGTCGCGCGTGCGTTCGCGCAGGCCCGGCCCCTCGGCCCCCAGCACCAGGCCCACGGGCCGCGGACCGGCCGCGGCCAGCCCGTGGGCCAGGGTCATCGGCGCCTCGCCGTCCAGGCCCAGCAGGACATAGCCCATGTCGCGCAATTCGGTCATCGCCTCGGCCAGGTTGGTCACGCGCAGATAGGGCTGGCGTTCCAGCGCCCCGCTGGCCGACTTGGCCAGGGCGCCGGTCTCGGGCGCCGAATGGCGGTGCGGGGCGATGACGGCGCGGGCGCCGAACACCTCGGCCGACCGCAGCACGGCGCCCACGTTGTGCGGGTCGGTCACCCGGTCCAGCAGCA
>JACXUX010000235.1 GCA_014763725.1 Rhodobacterales bacterium | reverse complement strand
GATCGCGGCCGTGGGTGCCGGTTCGGCCGGCGCCATCGCGGCGGGCGGCACGGGGGCAGGTGCCGCGGGCGCCGGGGCCGGTTCGTCCACCAGTTCGGCCAGCAGGATGGCGTCCTCGTCCTCGGCGGTCGGGGGGGCGCTGCGGTCCTCGGGCAGTTCGGCGGTCGTGTCGGGCAGGTCCTCGGGCAGGGGCAGATCCTGGGTCGCAAGGTCCTGTTCGACGGGCGCGAAGGCGGGTTCGGCGGGCGCGTCGGCGGCGGCCTCCGCGGGCACGGCCGCCTGCACCGCGGCCATCAGCGCGGCGATGTCCATCCCCTCGGCCAGTTCGGCCGGTTCGGGCTGCGCGGGTTCCGGGGCGACGGGTTCGGGTTCGACCTCGGCCTGGGCGGACAGGGGGTCTTCCTCGGCCGCCTCTTCGAACACCGGGGCGGGTGCCGCAGCGGCGGGTTCGTCCTCGGCCACGACTGCAACGGCTTCCGGCAGGACGGGGGCGGGCTCAACCACGTCCTCGACCACCGGGGCGGGTTCCTCGGCGACGGGTTCCGCCTCGGCCGCCGTCTCGATGGCCTCGTCTTCGGGTTCGGCCACGGCCACGGCAGGGGCGGCGGTGCGGCGCAGGCCGGCCAGGCGTTCGGCCACGCCGGGTTCGGCGGCGCGTTCGGCGGCGCGTTCGGCGGCGGGCTCGGTTGCACCGGCCCGCAGCACCACGCCGTTGTCCTGCACCCGCGCCTCGACCCGGCGCTGGATCTCGCGTTCGGCGATGCGGTGCAGCATGGCGGCATCGGGCTGGGGCGGTTCGGCGCCGAAATAGCGATCCTCGGCCGCCAGGTCGCGGAAGTATTCCGCGATCGCGCGCATCGTGTTGAACGGGTCGTCAAAACCTTCCAGTGTGCAGGAGAAGGTCCCGTAGGACACCGTCAGGATCTTACTGGCACCGACCATGGCAAGGCTCGCCTTCTGCTGTCACCCGTTCTGGCACGATCCTGCGCGCCCGGCGCAATTCGATGGACAGACAGGGGTGAATTGAAGGAGTGATTGTGGCCCCGCCCCTGCTGCCCTGCCACAATCGAAGAACAGTATCCGCATGAATCGGCCCATTGTCGAATCCCTCGAACCCGTCACGCTGGTGGGGGGCGGCCCGGTGGCGGCGCGGTCGCTGCGGGCTGCACTGGCGCGCGCGCCGCGGCTGGTGGCGGCCGACGGCGGCGCCGACCGGGTGCTGCGCGCGGGCCTGATGCCCGAGGCGGTGATCGGCGATTTCGATTCCATCAGCGCCGCGGCGCGCGCCGCGATCCCGCCTGCGCGGCTGCATCCCATCGCCGAACAGGACAGCACCGATTTCGACAAGGCGCTGCGCCACATCCGGGCGCCCCTGGTGCTGGGGCTGGGCTTCTGGGGCGCGCGGATGGATCACGGCCTGGCGGCGCTGAGCGTTCTGGCGCGCTATCCCGACCGGGCCTGTCTGCTGCTGGCTGAAACCTGCCTGGCCTTTCTGGCCCCGCCGCGGCTGGAGATCGGACTGCGCCCGGGGGACCGGCTGTCGCTGTATCCTCTGGGGCCGGTGCGGGGGCGCAGCGCGGGGCTGCGCTGGCCCATCGAGGGCATCGACTTTGCCCCCGATGGCCGGATCGGCACCTCGAACGAGGTGACCGAACGCCGGGTGACGCTGGAGTTCGACGCGCCACGGATGCTGGTGATCCTGCCGCGGGGGCGGCTGGACGCCGCCGTCAGGGCGCTGCGGCCCGCTGCGCGGCCAGACGCTCACGGTGGATGATGTAAAGACCCGAGGCGGAAATGACCCCGATCCCGGCCCAGGTCATCGCATTCGGGAAATCGCCGAACACCAGATAGCCCAGGCCCACGGCGGCCACGATTTCCAGGTAATGCAGCGGCGCCAGCGTGGCCGAGGGCGCGAGGCTCAGCGCATAGGTCATGCACATGTGGGCCAGAGCCGCCCAGAAGCCCACACCGAACAGCCACAGCCAGGCCAGCCCCTGCGGCATCACCGGGTCCAGCGGGCCGATCCCCGACCCGTCGAACGCCAGCATCACCGGCGCCAGCATCACGGCGCCGGCCAGCGAGGTGTGGAACTGCATCCCCACCGGGTGCAGGCTGCGCGACAGCGCGCGCGTGGCCAGCATGTAGAAGGCAAAGCTGAAGGCCGTGCCCAGCGGCCACAGCGCGACCAGGCCAAAGGCCGACAGGCTGGGCTGGATGACCAGCATCGCCCCGCCGAAGCCCACCGCACTGGCCGCGATGCGCCGCGGCCCCACCGCATCGCCGAACAGCAGCGCGCCCAGGATCAGCACGATGAAGGGTTCCACAAAGGCGATGGCCAGCGCATCGGCAATGGGCATCACCGCGATGCCCGCGACAAAGCTGTAGGTCGAGGCGATCAGGAACAGCGCCCGCAGCCCGACCAGCGCCACCACCCGCAGCGGCATCGCCAGCCCCACCCCCAGCACCAGCACCACCGGCACCATCAGCGCGCCCTGCACGACAAAGCGCGCGAAGGTGATCTGCCCCACCGGCACGCTGGAGGACGCGAGCTTGGCCGACACGTCCAGCAGCGGCGCCAGCACGCAGAAGGCCAGCATCAGCACGACGCCGGGCAGCACGCGATCCAGGGCGGGACCATCGGTCAGGGTAGCCATGGCGCAGCGGTAGCCCGGCGCCCGCGCGAAGTCGAGGGCGCGCACGGGTTGAGATTGCGCCCCGAACCGCCTAAACCTTGACCGTCATCAGAAGGAGCGCCTGCATGCGGATCGCCGCCGACCTGGCCCAGGCCATCGGGAACACCCCCCTGATCAAGTTGCGCCGGGCCAGCGAGATGACGGGCTGCACCATCCTGGGCAAGGCCGAGTTCCTGAACCCCGGCCAGTCGGTCAAGGACCGCGCCGCGCTCTACATCATCCGCGACGCGGTGGCGCGGGGGCTGCTGCAGCCCGGCGGCACGATCGTCGAGGGCACGGCCGGCAACACCGGCATCGGGCTGGCCCTGGTGGGGGCCAGCATGGGCTTTCGCACCGTGATCGTGATCCCGGAAACGCAAAGCCAGGAAAAGAAGGACATGCTGCGTCTGGCGGGGGCCGAGCTGGTACAGGTGCCCGCCGCGCCCTATCGCAATCCGAACAATTACGTCCGCTATTCTGGCCGCCTGGCCGAGGAACTTACGAAAACCGAACCCAACGGCGCGATCTGGGCCAATCAGTTCGACAACACCGCCAACCGCCAGGCGCATGTGGAAACCACCGGCCCCGAGATCTGGGACCAGACCCAGGGCCGTGTGCACGGGTTCGTGGCGGCCGTGGGGTCGGGCGGCACGCTGGCGGGGGTGGCGCTGGCGCTGCAGTCGCGCGGGGTCAAGATCGGCCTGGCCGACCCCGAGGGCGCGGCGCTGCACAGCTACTATACCGCGGGCACCTTCGAGGCGCCGGGATCCTCGATCACCGAAGGCATCGGCCAGGGCCGCATCACCGCGAACCTGGAAGGCTTCCGCCCCGATTTCAGCTGGCGCATCCCGGATGCCGAGGCGCTGCCCATCGTCTTTGACCTGCTGGCGGACGAAGGCCTGTGCCTGGGCGGGTCGTCCGGCATCAACGTGGCCGGCGCGATCCGCATGGCGCGCGAACTGGGGCCCGGCCACACGATCGTGACCATCCTGTGCGACTATGGCACGCGCTATCAGTCCAAGCTGTTCAACCCCGCCTTCCTGCGCGACCGCGGGCTGCCGGTGCCGGGCTGGCTGGATGCCGCGCCGCGCGCGCTGCCCGAAGTCTATCGCGACGCATGACCGGCCCCCGGCGCGCCCTGGCCGCCGCCCTGCTGGCGGTGGCGCTGTCGCTGGGGGGGCCGGCGGCCCCGCCCGCGCAGGCCCAGGCGCAATCGGCCGCTGCAGACCCCGCGGCGTGGGAGGCGGTGGCCGCCGCCGTCGAACAGGCCGTCGCCTCGGACGCCACGCCCGATGCCGCGTTGGAACGGCTGCGCGGCCAGATTGCCGACTGGCGCGAGGCGCATCTGTCCGCCCAGAACGCCAATTCCGCCCGCATCGCCACGCTGCGCCAGCAGATCGACGCGCTGGGCCCCGCCCCGGCCGAGGGCCAGACCGAAGCGCCCGAGATCGCCCAGCGCCGCAACGAGCTGACCGACCAGCTGGCCCGCCTGCAGGCGCCGGGCCTGGCCGCGGAAGAGGCCTATCGCCGCGCCGATGGGCTGATCCGCGAAATCGACCGGGTGCTGCGCGAACGCCAGACCGATCAGCTGCTGCGGCTGTGGCCGTCACCGGTCAATCCGGCGAACTGGCCCGCGGGCGTGACGGCGCTGACCGATGCCGGCGCGCGGCTGTGGTTGGAAACCGGCAGCCGCTGGCGCCTGACCGAGACGCGCCGCACCCTGTGGGGCAACCTGCCGCTGATCGGGCTGTTGATGCTGGGCGGGCTGGGCCTGATCTGGCGCGGGCGTCCCACGATCGAGGGCTGGTCGCAGCGGCTGTCCGAACAGGCCTCGGCCCGCGGGCGGCGGGTCTGGGCCTTCCTCGCCTCGCTGGGCACGATCGTCGTGCCGGTGCTGGGGACGGTGGCCTTTTCCCAGGCGCTGCTGCAGACGGGCCTTCTGGGGATCGACGGCACCCAGCTGGCGCGCAGCCTGCCGGGCATCGGCTTTCTGGTCTTTACCGCGCTGTGGGTGGG
>JACXUX010000234.1 GCA_014763725.1 Rhodobacterales bacterium | reverse complement strand
CGTTTCGGCGCGCGGCCCGCCGAATGGCATTCCGGCGTGACCCAGACCGAACGCCGCCGCGTCTGGCGCATGGTGGCCGAGGGCCGCGCGCCCATGGTGGTGGGGGCACGCTCGGCGCTGTTCCTGCCCTTCCGCGATCTGGGGCTGATCGTCGTCGATGAGGAACACGACACCAGCTACAAGCAGGACGAAGGCGTCCTTTACAATGCCCGCGACATGGCGGTGCTGCGCGCGGCCATCGAGGGCTGTGCGGCGGTGCTGTCCAGCGCCACGCCGTCGCTGGAAAGCTGGGTGAACGCGCAGCAGGGCCGCTATGCCCGGCTGGACCTGCCCGCCCGCTTCGGCCCGGCCGAACTGCCCGACATGCGCGCGATCGACCTGCGGGCCGAGGTGCTGGCCCCCGACCGCTGGATCTCGCCCACGCTGGCCCAGGCGGTGCAGGCGCGGGTAGAGGCGGGGGAACAGGCGCTGCTGTTCCTGAACCGGCGCGGCTATGCGCCGGTCACGCTGTGCCGGGCCTGCGGGGTTCAGGTGGCCTGCGACCAGTGCGATGCGCGGATGGTGGAACACCGCTTCCTGAACCGGCTGGTCTGTCACCAGTGCGGGGCGACGCGGCCGGTGCCGCAGACCTGCCCTTCCTGCGGGGTGACGGGCAAGATGGCCGCGCTGGGCCCGGGCGTCGAACGCCTGGCCGAGGAGGTGGCCGAACGCTTTCCCGCCGCGCGGGCGGCGGTGCTGTCGTCCGACCTGTTCGGCAGTGCCCGCGCGCTGAAGGCGCAGATCGAGGCGATCGCCGCGGGCGGGGCCGATATCGTGATCGGCACCCAGATCGTGGCCAAGGGGCACAACTTCCCGCTGCTGACGCTGGTGGGCGTGATCGACGCGGATCTGGGCCTGCAGGGGTCCGACCTGCGCGCGGCGGAACGCACGTTCCAGCTGATGCGCCAGGTGGCGGGCCGGGCCGGGCGGTCGGAACGTCCGGGCACGGCACTCTTGCAGACGCACCAGCCCGACCATCCGGTGATCCGCGCCATCCTGTCCGGCCAGGATGAGGCCTTCTGGCAGGCCGAGGCCGAGGCCCGCCGCCAGGCCGGCATGCCGCCCTATGGCCGACTGGCCGGCATCATCCTGTCGGGCAGCGATCTGGCACAGGTGGCCGCGGTGGGCGGCGAGCTGGCCCGCCGCGACGGGCCGCTGCAGGCGGTGGGCGCCCAGGTGTGGGGGCCCGCGCCCGCGCCCATCGCCCGGGTGCGCGGCCGGCACCGCCAGCGGCTGCTGGTCAAGGCCGCGCGTGGCGTGGCGCTGCAGCCCGCGCTGGCCGCCTGGGTCGCGCAGGTCCGCCCGCCGGGCGACGTGCGCGTGGTAATCGACATCGACCCGCAGGGCTTTCTCTAGGGGACGGCTGCGGCGGGGCAGGGGGCGTTGCCGCACCGCAGCCGATCCGGCCGCGGGCGGGGCCCGCGACCGGATGCCTGGCCCCGGGGGGGCGCGTCAGAGGAAGTCGAACGACGGGACGTAGTCGAACTTGACGTCGTTGCCCAGGTCGATCGGGCCGAAATAGCCCTTCGGCAGCATCGTCTCGGCCCCGCCGTCCAGGGTGTCGGCGCCCTTTGTGCCGTTCAGCGTGTCGTTGTCGGGCGTGCCGCCGCCCGTGCCGGTGCCTGGCCGCCGCCGCCTCCGCCCGTGCCGCCGCCCGTGCCGGCCTGATAGCCGCCCCCGGCGACAAAGGTGACCAGCGCATTGCGCGCCAGCGCCACGTGCGACACCACGATCTGTTCCAGCACCAGCCCGTCATAGGCCCCGCCCGTGCCGCGCCCCGGGCTTTCCGAGATGTAGAAGAAATCGGCGCCGATCTTGGACCGGTCGGGATCGACATCCAGCCCGTCGGACGAGGTCGAGAAGGTCGTGACCTGACCCCAGACCGTGGTCACCGTCATCGACAGGATGGCGCCATTGCCGCCGAGGAAGGCGCCGGTGGCATCGGTCAGGCCGGGGGCGATCTCCAGCCGGACGGTATCGGTGGCGGCGAACCAGACGCGACCGATCTCGACCGTGGTGATGCCGGCATTCTCGACGAACTGCAGCGCCTGGCCGATCTGGTCGCCGCGAAGGGTAAGGGTCGGCATCTTGACTGTTCCCGACCTGGGCCTGTCGGGCGGAATTGCCCGCGGCTGTCAGGAAGACGCCCGAACCCCCCGGCCTATTCCGCGGCCGGGGAAAAATTCAGGCATGCGCCCGCGCGCCGACCTGGTCGACCACGAAATCGGTGACCATGGCGCCGATCCACATGCAGAACAGCGCCAGCCACGCCGTGCCGACAAAGATCGACCCGCCGGTGACGCCCGCACCGATCGCGCAGCCCCCCGCCAGCATGCCGCCAAAGCCCATCAGCACCGCGCCCGTCATCGCCCGGCGCATGTTGCTTTCGCCCTCGAACCCCTGGAACTTCAGCTCGCGCTTCAGCGCGGCCGACACGAAGGCCCCCAGGAACACCCCCGGCACCAGGCCCACGTCGAATTCCAGCGCCGGCGTCGGGATCAGGAAGAACATCAGCGTATTGGCCGAAGGCCCGGTAAAGGTGGCCGAGGTGATGGTGACCGGCTCGAACGACACCTGCGCCAGCTGGAAGGTCAGCACCCAGCCCAGCGCCACCGCGAACCCCACGCCCGAGGCAAAGACCAGCCGCCGCACCCCCATCCGGTTCTGCCGCGCCAGATGGATGGCCAGCGCGGCAAAGCCGATGCCGATGGCCAGCCCCGTCTCGCGCGGCAGCGACAGCTGCGCCAGCAGGTCGACATTGCGCCCCCCCGGCGTGACCCAGGCCCGGGCGATGGCATCGCGCAGGGGCGACAGCCAGCCGTGCAGGCTCATCTGCGCGACGACGGCAAAGATCAGCCCCGACACCACCGACCGCAGGTTGCCCGTCGCGGCCAGCACCAGCAGACGCCCCGAACAGCCGCGCGCCAGCACCATGCCCACGCCGAACATCAGCCCGCCGACGATGGCGCCCGACCAGCTGCCGGTGACGGCCATCATCCGCGCCTCCGCGGCGCGGAACAGGCCCAGCAGTTCGGCCATCTGCACCCAGACCATCGCGGTGGAAAAGGTCAGCAGCCACACCGCCACCTTGTCGCCCAGCTGGCCGCGGGCGAATTCCACCGTGGCCGCGCGCAGGCAGAACTGCGACCGTTGCGCCGCCACGCCGAAGACCGCCCCCGTCAGCACCCCGAACAGCGCCGCGGTCGGGCCTTCGCCCAGCAGGTCGACAAGGGGGACGATGTTCATGGCGCGCCTCCGGCAGTTAGCGATCCCGTGCCACGGGCCGGAACGCCGCGCCTTGATCGGGATCAATCCCGCAGGTTCCCGCTTCCCCCACGCGCGCTGCGGGCGTATGGCTGGGGCATGATCCGGTTCCGCACGCTGCCCCTTGCCACCGCCCGCACGCTGCCGCCCTGGCGGCGGCCCGAGGCGCTGCTGTTCCTGATGGCCGCGGCGATGCCCGTGGCCTTTTCCACCTGGTCGGCGCTTCTGAACAACTTCGTGATCGAGGTGGCGGGCTTCACCGGGGTCGAGATCGGCTGGCTGCACACGGTGCGCGAAATCCCGGGCTTCCTGGCCATCGGGGTGCTGCTCCTGCTCCTCTTCATCCGCGAACAGGTGCTGGGGCTGGTCTCGCTGATGCTGCTGGGCGTGGCCACCGCGGTCACCGCCTGGTTCCCCGAATTCCGCGGCATCCTGATCATCACGCTCCTGTCCTCGATCGGGTTCCATTATTTCGAGACGGTCAGCCAGTCGCTGCAGCTGCAATGGATCGACAAGGCCCGCTCGCCCCAGGCGCTGGGCTGGATCGTGGCCACGGGCTCGGGCGCGTCGCTGGTGGCCTATGGGCTGATCGTGCTGATGTGGAACCCGCTGGGGCTGACCTACAACCTGGTCTACCTGCTCTCGGGCGGGTTCTGCGCCGTGGTGGCGCTGGCCGCGCTGGTGCTGTTTCCCCAGTTCGAGGCGCCCCATCCCCAGAACAAGCGCATGGTGCTGCGCCGCCGCTACTGGCTCTACTACGCGCTGCAGTTCATGGCCGGGGCGCGGCGGCAGATCTTCGTCGTCTTCGCCGCCTTCATGATCGTCGAACGCTTCGGTTTCGAGGTGCACCACGTCACCGCGCTCTTCCTGGTCAACTACTTGGCCAACATGCTGGTCGCGCCGCTGATCGGCCGCTGGATCGGCCGCTACGGTGAACGGCGCATGCTGATGGTGGAATATGCGGGCCTTCTGTCGGTGTTCCTGGCCTATGGCGGGATCTATGCCTTCGGCTGGGGCGCGGCGGTGGCGGCCGCGCTCTACATGATCGACCATCTGTTCTTCGGCATGTCCTTCAGCCTGAAGACCTACTTCCAGAAGATCGCCGATCCCGCCGACATCGCCCCCACGGCGGCGGTGGCCTTCACCATCAACCACATCGCCGCGGTCTTCCTGCCCGCGGCGCTGGGCTATCTGTGGGTGGTCTCGCCCGGCGGGGTCTTCACGCTGGCCGCCTGCATGGCGGCGGTGTCGCTGTCGCTGGCCTTCCTCGTCCCCCGCCATCCCGAGCCGGGCTACGAAACCGTCCTCGGCAGCCCGCGTCCCCAGCCCGCGGAATAGTCCCCGCCCATGCCCCCCGCTTCCCGGCCAAATATCCCACGGGGGGTCCGGG
>JACXUX010000233.1 GCA_014763725.1 Rhodobacterales bacterium | reverse complement strand
CTTGTGCCTCGCGCCGCCGCCGCCGGCAAGGTTTGAGGCAAATTGCAGGCAAGCGCCCCCTTTCCGCCACCCGATCTGCACCCCCGCGCACCGCCGCGCCGCGACGCTGATCCCGGGTGAAGCGACCAGGGTGGTGGGGCCATGGCGAATATCGAACGGGTGACGACGGTGGCCGAGGCGCCATCGGGCGCGGTGAACGGAATCACCGATCTGGAGGTCGTCTGGCAGGACGGCGAGGCCCGGCTCTATTCCACCACCCGCGCGGGCGGGGCCGTGGCGCGCTGGTCCACGGATGGCGGGCTGACCCTGCTGGACCATGCCGCGCTGGCGTCCTCCAGCACGCTGCCCGCGCCGGGGCGGTTGCTGCCGATGACGGTGGCGGGCGAATCGGTGCTGGCGGTGACCGGGGCCAATGCGGCGCGGGTGGGCGGGTTCCGCCTGAACGGATCGGGCGACCTGGCCGCGGCCTTTGACATCGGCGGCAGCCCCGGCGGCGTGGTCACCGCGCTGGAGACGGTCAGTGCGGGCGGCAAGGTCTGGGCCTTTTCCGCGCTGTCGGGGCAGGGCAGCCTGCAGGTCCGCCGGCTGCAGGACGACGGCACCATGACCGGGACGGCCACGGTCCGCGTGGCCTCGGACGGCGGGGCGGGGCGCATCGTCGCGCTGGACGCCGCGCAGCCCGGCACGACGCCGTTCCTGCTGGTTCTGGCCGAGGATGCGCTGGCCACCTGGACCGTGCGGTCCGACGGCACGCTGGCCGCCACCGACCGGCTGGGCGCCGAGGACGGGCTGGGCCTGGCCGATCCCGCGGTGCTGTGCCAGACCGTGCTGGACGGGGTGACCTATGCGATGGTGGCGGCGGTGGGATCCTCCTCGGTCAGCGTGCTGCGGGTGTCGGACGACGGCAGCCTGCAGCTGGCCGACCATGTGATCGACACGCTGGATACGCGCTTTGCCGGGGCCGGGGCGCTGACCACGGTCACGCTGGGCGACCGGGTCTTCGTGCTGGCGGCGGGGGGCGACCAGGGCCTGACGCTGATGGTGCTGCTGCCCGGGGGGCGGCTGGTGGCGGTGGGCCAGTTCCTGTTTCCCGCCGACATGCCGGCGGGCGCGGCCACGGCGCTGGCCGCGATGCCCGCGGGCGACCGGATCGAGATCTGGCTGGCGACCGAGGGCGCGGGCCTGACGCGGCTGACCGCGGCGGTGGGCGAACAGGCGCCCATGCAACAGGGCGGGTCGGGCAACGACAGCCTGCGCGGCGATGCGCGGGCCGACCTGATCCTGGGGGCCGCGGGCAACGACACGCTGATCGGCGATGCGGGCGACGACATCCTGGTCGACGGCACCGGCAGCGACCGGCTGGAGGGCGGGGCGGGCGCCGACCTTTATGTGCTCCAGGCCGATGGCGGGGCCGACACGATCGCGGGGTTCGAGCCCGGCGTGGACCGCATCGACCTGTCGGGCTGGGGGCCGGTCTATTCGCTGGCGGCGCTGAAGATCACCCAGACCTCGACCGGGATGCGCATCGAATGGGGGGAGGAGGTGCTGGTGATCACCTCGGCCTCGGGCCAGCCGATCGACCCCGCGCGCCTGACCGCGGCCGACCTGCTGGGCCTGTGGCATGCCTCCACCCTGTCCACCCCGCAGGGCCGGTCGCTGGCGGGCGGCAGCACGGGCGACGCGCTGACCGGCGGGTCGGGGCAGGACACGCTGAACGGCGGCCCCGGCCCCGACGCGCTGGACGGCGGCAGCGGGATCGACACGGTCGACTATACCGGCGGCACCGGGTCGCATCTGATCGACCTGCTCTACCCCGAACTGAACACCAACACCGCCGCGGGCGACATCTATGTCTCGATCGAGAATGTCGTGGGCACCCAGGGCACCGACAACATCCGCGGCACCACGGGCGACAACCGGCTGCAGGGGATGGCGAATGTCGACTATATCTTCGGCCGGTCGGGCAACGACACGCTGGACGGCGGGGTGGGCGACGACGTGCTGTTCGGCGGCGTGGGCCAGGATGTGCTGATCGGCGGCGACAACCGCGACCGCGCGCAATATTCCCAAAGCCTCGAAGGGCTGGTGCTGGACCTGCTCGATCCCGGCCGCAACACGGGCGAGGCCGCGGGCGACAGCTATTCCAGCATCGAGGATCTGGCCGGGTCGGAATATGCCGACCAGATCTTTGGCGACGGGCTGGACAACCGGCTGTTCGGCCGCGCCGGGGCCGATCAGCTGTCGGGCCGGTCGGGCAACGACTATCTGAACGGCGGCGCGGGGCCCGACCGGCTGCAGGGCGATGCGGGCAACGACACGCTGCGCGGCGGCGATGCCGCGGATGAATTCGTCTTTCATTCCGGCCAGGACGTGGTCGAGGAGTTCTCGACCGCCGCCGGTGATACCTTGTGGCTGGAGGATGCGCTCTGGGGCGGCGGGCGCAGCGCCGACCATGTGGTGGCGGTCTATGCCGAGATCACCGCGGCGGGGGTGGTGTTCGACTTCGGCTCGGGCCGCACGGTCACGCTGCAGGGGCTGACCACCACCGACGGTCTGGCCGAGGCGCTGGTCTTCTTCTGACCCGTCAGGCCGCCATGTTGCGGCGGTGCGCCTCGATCCCTTCCTCGATGTCGGGGTAATAGGTGGCGCAGCCCCCTTCCAGCACCACGGCGGCGGTGCAGAGTTCGCGCACCTCGCCCAGGCCGTGGCTGACGAAGATGGCCGAGGCATTGCGCATCCGGTCGCGGAACAGCCGGCTGCTCTTCGCCCGGAAGGACGCATCGCCCACGGCCGTCACCTCATCCACCAGATAGGTGTCAAAGGCGATGCCCATCGAGACGCCAAAGGCCAGCCGCGACTTCATCCCCGAGGAATAGGTGCGGAACGGCACATGCATGTTGCGCCCCAGCTCCGAAAAGTCGGCGGCGAAATCCACCAGCTCGTCGGCATCCACCCCGTAGATGCGCGCCACGAACCGCACGTTCTGCGCCCCCGTCAGATCGCCGTGGAACGACCCGGCAAAGCCCACCGGGAACGAGATCGACCCGTCCGACAGCACCTGCCCGGATGTGGGCGGCGTGCTGCCCGCGATGATCGACAGCAGCGTAGACTTGCCCGCCCCGTTGCGCCCCAGCAGCGCGACCGACTGGCCCGTGGGCAGCACCAGCGACAGGTTGTCGAACACCCGCTTGCGCTGGCCGTTGACCACATAGGACTTGCACAGGTTCCGAAGCTCGATCATCGGGCGTCAGCGGCGGTCCTTCAGCGCGTAGAAGATCATGACCATGATCGTCCAGCCCAGGAAGATGAAGCCCAGGATCACGCCCAGCCAGACCTCGCGCTGCGGATAGCGGGCGGATTCGGCCAGCGTGGGCTGCACATGCGCGGCCAGATAGCGGGTCTGGCGCCGCGCCTCGGCCATGGCCGCGTCAAACGAGGCCATCGCCGCCTGATAGCTCTGTTCGGCAAAGGTCAGGTCGACCAGCAGCGCCTGATAGTCGCCCACCAGATTGGCAAAGGCGTCGATCCCCTCTTCGCCCGTGCCGCCCAGGCCCAGCTTGCGCCTTTCGGCGGCGATGCGGTCCTCGATCACGCGGACGCGGCGCTGGGCCTGGTCGATGCGCGGGTCGTCGGGGCGGGTGGTTTCGTTCAGGATGTCCAGCTCGATCAGCGCGGCGGCCAGCTGGGCCTGCAGCGTGCCCAGCAGACCCACCTGCGTCTGCATGTCGGCATTGGGGTCGACGATCTGGTTTTCGTTGCGGAAAGCGGTCATGGCCCGCCGCGCGTCCTTGAGCCGGGCGACGGACCGTTCCAGTTCCTCGCGCGCATAGCGCAGCGAATCCTCGCGCGCGATGGCGTTCAGTTCGTTGATCATCTGCTGGCTCTTGGCGAACAGCGCCTGGGCGATGGCCAGCGAATCCTGCGGGTCATAGGCCAGCACCCGCACCTCGATGATGCCGGTAGCGGAATCGTAGAAGGTGCTGACCTTGCGGTCCCAGTGTTCGACCAGATCCTCGATCGTGCCGGTCGGGTCATAGCTGAACAGCGGGTCGCCCTGCGCCTTGGACCAGATGCGCGACAGGCCCAGGTCCTGTTCCAGTTCGGCCACCAGCTGCTGGCTTTGCAGATAGGCATAGAGGATGTCGGTATCCGACGAGCTGGAGCCCGACAGTTCGGTGATCCCGCCCAGCAGTTCGATGGCCGAGCTGGCCTCCTCGGTCCGGACGGAAAAGCCCACGGTCGAGGCATACTGGTCCGCCGCCCGGACATAGAGATACCAGGCCGCCACGAGCCCGGGCAGCACCACCATCAGCACGAAGCTGGCCACCAGCCCCAGGTGCCGGGTGCGGACGCGGGCGGGCTTGAGGGCCCAGGCCCGCTCGTGGGCGGCGAAGGCGATGGTCTGGAAAATGGGCTCCACCATGCCGATCGCCAGGGCCGCTCGCCAATCCCGGGTCAGTACGTAGGCCACGGTGAAGGCCACGATCAGGTGCATGACGCTGTAGGTCAGGGTCTTGGCGGCGGTCTTCTTCATCGTCTCAGCCTTTCGTGGCGACGATTTGCATATAGCGCTTCAATGGCTTCGCGGAAGAGTTAGTTGCAAATAATTCGCAGAAAAATATCCGAGTCAAAGTGGCGACGGGCGCCGCGGCCACGAAAAAGGGGCCGCCCCGGGTGGAGCAGCCCCTGATCGGTGTGCCTTT
>JACXUX010000232.1 GCA_014763725.1 Rhodobacterales bacterium | reverse complement strand
GTCCTGCGCCATGCCACCCCTGAAAGCCGACTTTGGAATGCAGCTTTACACGGCCCCCGTTCCGGCCGACTTGATCGAGGTCAGATCGCGCCCTTGCGCGACCCCGCCGCCGCGGCGCACCATCGGGCCATCATGACCCTGACGCTGTTCCAGTCCACCTATCAACGGCTGCGCGCCGACATCATCTTTGGCCGACGCCCCCCGGGCCAGCGCCTGCGGCTGGAGGAGCTGCGCGAAGGCTATGGCGCCTCGGTCCCCACGCTGCGCGAGGTGCTGAACCGCCTGGCCTCGGAAGGGTTCGTCGCGACCGAGGATCAGCGCGGCTTTGCCGTGGCGCCCGTGTCCGCCGAAAACCTGCGCGAACTGGCCCAGCTGCGCAAGCTGATCGAGGGCGACGCGATGGCCCAGTCCGTGTTCGACAAGTATCTGCGCTATCAGATGGTCTACCTGACCTTTCGCGGCGAGATCGCCGCGGCCGAGCATCGCGCCCTGCTGCAGGCGGCGCTGGCGCGCGACGTGGCCGCCGCCCGCCAGGTGCTGGAACGCCACATCGACGGCGGGGTGGACCACGCGCTGGCCGCCCATGCCGCCGCGCGCGGCTGACGCCTAGCGCCCCTGCCCCGCGATCCAGGTGCGAAAGGCCGCCAGAGGGCGGTGGCTTTCCTTGGCCTCGGGCCAGGCCAGCCAGTAGGCGCCCGCACCCGGCACCGCGGGGCGCAGCACGGGGGCCAGGCGGCCCTCGGCGATCTCGGCCCGCGCCATGTAGTCGGGCAGCAGCGCCACCCCCAGGCCCGAGATCGCCGTCTCGATCATCAGCGCGAACTGGTCCAGCAGCATCCCCGTGCGGGCATGGGCCGGGGGGTCCACCCCCTGGCCGCGGAACCAGGCGGGCCAGGCGCCGGGGCGGGTTTCCATCTGCAGCAGCGTCAGCCCGGCCAGATCGGCGGGAGCCTGCACCGGATGGCGCGCCAGCAGCGCGGGCGCGGCACAGGCCGTCAGCCGTTCGTCGAACAGCTTCTGATGGCGCGCGCCGGGCCAGTCGGCCGCGCCGAAGAAGATCACCGCGTCATAGGGTTCGGACTGAAAGGAAAACCGCGCGGTGCGGGTGGCCAGGTTGACCGTCACGCCCGGATTGGCCTGCAGGAACCCGCCCAGCCGGGGGGCCAGCCAGCGCGTGGCAAAGGTGGGCAGGACGGCCAGCGCCAGCGCGCCGCCCTCGGCCCCCGTGGCGATGCGGGTGCTGGCGCGCTGCAGCAGATCCAGCGCGCGCGTCACCTCGGCGCCGTAGTGCAGCGCGGCCTCGGTCGGGATCAGGCGGCGGCGTTCGCGCAGGAACAGGGTCTGGCCCAGCTGCCCCTCGAGGCTGGCCAGCAGGCGGCTGACCGTGCCCTGGGTCAGCGACAGTTCCCGCGCGGCGGCGGTGACCGACCCGTGGCGCAGCACCGCCTCGAAGGCCAGAAGCAGGCTGAGCGAGGGCAGGAAGCGACGCGGGCGCAAGATCATTCATTCCTTGCATGGATACTTGAAAAACTAGCGCTTTCCGCACGGGCGGCAAGGGCTTAGGGATGGGCCAGCGACCCGCACGAAAGGCAAGCCGATGTCCACCCATGCCGCCAAGGGCCAGGCCTTCGTCTGGCAGGACCCCTTCCTTCTGGACGACCAGCTGACCGAGGACGAGCGGATGATCCGCGACAGCGCGGCCGCCTTTGCCGCCGACCGGCTGGCCCCCCGGGTCGAGGCCGCCTACATGACCGAACAGACCGATCCCGCGATCTTTCGCGAAATGGGTCAGGCGGGCCTGCTGGGCGCCACCCTGCCCGAGGAATATGGCGGCGCGGGCGCCAGTTATGTCGCCTATGGCCTGATCGCGCGCGAGGTGGAACGGATCGATTCCGGCTATCGGTCGATGATGTCGGTGCAGTCCAGCCTGGTGATGTTCCCCATCCATGCCTATGGGTCCGAGGAACAGCGCCGCCGCTACCTGCCCGGGCTGGCCGCCGGCACGCTGATCGGCTGCTTCGGCCTGACCGAGCCCGAGGCCGGATCCGACCCCGCCGGCATGAAGACCCGCGCCGAAAAGACCGCGACCGGCTATCGGCTGACCGGGTCCAAGATGTGGATCTCGAACGCCCCCATCGCGGATGTCTTCGTGGTCTGGGCCAAGTCCGACGCCCACGGCGGCAAGGTGCGCGGCTTTGTCCTGGACCGGGGGATGCCGGGCCTGTCGGCCCCCAAGGTCGAGGGCAAGCTGTCGCTGCGCGCCAGCATCACCGGCGAAATCGTGATGGACGGGGTCGAGGTCGGCGAGGATGCCATCCTGCCCGGCGTCGAGGGGATGGCCGGCCCCTTTGGCTGTCTGAACCGCGCGCGCTATGGCATTTCCTGGGGCGTGATGGGCGCGGCCGAGGACTGCTGGTTGCGCGCCCACGACTACGGGATGAACCGCCGCCAGTTCAACCGCCCGCTGGCCGCGACGCAGCTGTATCAGAAGAAGCTGGCCGACATGCAGACCGAGATCGCGCTGGGCCTGCAGGCCAGCCTGCGCGTGGGCCGGCTGATGGACGACGGCCGCTTTGCGCCCGAGATGATTTCCATCGTCAAGCGCAACAACTGCGGCAAGGCGCTGGACATCGCCCGGATGGCCCGCGACATGCACGGCGGCAACGGCATCCAGATCGGCTATCACGTCATGCGCCACGCCCAGAACCTGGAAACCGTGAACACCTATGAGGGCACGCATGACGTGCATGCGCTGATCCTCGGCCGGGCGCAGACCGGCCTGCAGGCGTTCTTCTGACCATGGCCGCGCCGCTGGCCGGGCTGCGGGTGGTCGAACTGGCGCGGATCCTGGCCGGTCCCTGGATCGGCCAGACCCTGGCCGATCTGGGCGCCACGGTGATCAAGGTCGAGGCGCCCGAAGGCGACGACACCCGCCGCTGGGGCCCGCCCTTCATCGACCGCCCGCGCCCCGATGGCACGACCGAACGGGTGGCCGCCTATTTCCACGCCGCCAACCGGGGCAAGAGCTCGGTCACCTGCGACTTCGGCAACCCGGACGACCTCGCCCGGCTGAAGGCGCTGATCGCGGACGCCGATGTGGTGGTGGAAAACTTCAAGCAGGGCGGGCTGGTCAGGTTCGGCCTGGACTATCCGTCGCTGGCGGCGGCCAATCCGGGGCTGGTCTATGCCTCGATCACAGGCTTCGGCCAGGACGGGCCGCGGGCGGCCCAGCCGGGCTATGACTTCCTGGTGCAGGGCATGTGCGGGATCATGGACCTGACCGGCGAACCGGGGGGCGAGCCGCAGAAGGTCGGCGTGGCCTGGATCGACCTGTTCGCCGGGCTTTACGGCACCATCGCGGTGCAGGCCGCGCTGGCCGAACGCGCCCGGTCGGGGCGCGGGCAGCACATCGACATCGCGCTGTTCGACTGCGGGCTGGGCGTGCTGGCCAATCAGGCGGCCAACTACCTGCTGGGCGGGACGGTGCCGCACCGCTTGGGCAATGCGCATCCCAACATCGTGCCCTATCAGGTCTTTGCCGCCGCCGACGGGCATCTGATCGTGGCCTGCGGCAATGACCGGCAGTTCGCCGCGCTCTGCCGCGCGCTGGGGCTGGAGGGGCTGGCCACCGACCCCGCCTATGCCACCAACCCCGCCCGGGTGCAGAACCGCGCAGCACTGGTGCCCGTTCTGGCCGCGGCCATGGCCGGGCGCACGCGCGCCGACCTGATCGCCGCGCTCGAGGCGGCGGGCGTGCCCGGCGGCCCGATCAACACCGTGGCCGAGGCGCTGGCCGACCCCCAGGCGCAGGCGCGGGCCATGCAGATCGCGCCCGAAGGCATCGCCGGGCTGCGCACGCCGGTGCGGTTTTCGCGCAGCGATCTGGCGCTGGACCGCGCGGGCCCCGCGCTGGGCAGCGGCCGCTGGGGCTGGGACGGCTGACGGCGGCGGGCGGTCAGCCCATCGTTTCCAGACAGTGCCGGCGGAAGGCGCGTTTCAGCATGTCCAGTTCGGCCCGCAGCAAGTCGATCTCGGCGCGCAGGTCGTCCTCGAGCGGCACGCCGGTGACGATGCTGAAATGGCCAAGCACCTCGGTCTGGCCGGCGGGGCGGATCAGGAAGGTCTGCACCCCGTCGGCCAGCACCGCCGCCGGGATGGGCAGGCGCAGCGCCCACTGGCCAGGCATGCCCGGCACCGCCGCCACGGTCAGGCCGGGCAGCGCGGCCTCGGCATGGACCACCTCGATCGCCGGGGGGGTGTCGCCCCCCGCCGCCAGGACCGCCTGCCAGACGCCTTCGCGGATCGTTGCCGCCGTAAGTTGCATCGCGTCCCCCTAAAGTTCCGCCCGCGGGCGGCGCGTCAGCGTCACGTCGCGCAGGATCACCTGGTTCATCTGGGGCACCTCGAAGATCAGGTCGACCCACAGCTTTTCCACCCGCTTTTCGTTCATGCGGGTATAGGCCAGGTCGAATTCGACCATCACCTCCTCGGCCGCCAGGGGAAGTTCGCGCACCACCTGTTCGACGTTGGGACCGTGCTTGATGTTCAGCCGGGCAAAGATTTCCAGCGGCTTTTCCATCTCGACGATGGCGTCGATGCGGATCAGGTGGCGCTGGCGCAGGCCCTGCGCCGCCTCGGCCGGCAGGTCCAGCACCAGCGACAGGAACGACCCGTCGAACCGGAACACGTCCATCCGCAGGCCGAAGGGGGCCAGATCCGCCTCGCGCGTGTTGCGGATCTGGCGCAGCGTCAGTTCCGACCGGCGGCAGTCATGGAACAGCGTGACGCCCTCGGCCACCTGGGTGCGCGACGGCGCCGAGGACACGCCGGGCACCGGGATCGGGCCGCGCCACAGGTCGGGGCGCCAGGCCCAGTCGGTGCCGGGCTGGCGGCGGATCGCCGTGGTGCCGATGACGGGCAGCGCCAGCCGACCATCGGCCACATGCAGGATGCGGTCGATCTGGCGGCGCTGCGCGCGGGCGCGGGTGCGCAGGGTGCGCAGATCGTCCAGCGCCATGCCCGGGGCGGCCTCGGCCAGCCGCGCCCAGCGCCGCAGGGCCGCGCGCTGGACCAGCCGGTCCATCCATCCACCGATCGACTTTGCCATGCCCGTCCTGCCCCGGCCC
>JACXUX010000024.1 GCA_014763725.1 Rhodobacterales bacterium | reverse complement strand
GATCAGGCCCGCGGCGGCGGGGCGGGGGGGTCGTCGCGTTCGACCTCGATCTTCACCTTGGTGACGAGGCCGGCGATCACGCCGAGGACCGCCAGCCAGGGCGCGGTTAGCACCAGGGCACCGCCGGCCAGGGCGCCCACGTTGAGGGGCATTTCCAGGCTGAGGTCGCCGTCGTCGGTGGTCAGCCGCAGCTTGCGGACATTGCCCTCTTTCACGAGGGCGTTGACCTTGTCGATCACCTGCGAGCCGGCGACCTCGATCTCTTCAAGGATGGTGCGGGGTTTGGGGTCCTGGTCGGTCATGGGGGGCCTCTGCAAAGGGTGAGTGGCGCGATGATGCCATGCGCTTGCGACAGGCGGATTGCGGCAGGTCAAGGCGGTGGGCTTGACGGCGGCGGATGGCTGGCCCTTAACGTCCCCATGGCCGAGAAACCCGTTCCCCGCGCGGGCAAGGGCACCGGGGCGCCGCGGCGGCCCGTCCCGCCGCCGGCGCCCCCGCCGTTGCCGCTGCGCCGCCGTCTGTGGCGCGCTGCGATGCGGGCCGTGCTGGGGGCCGCGGGGGTGGTGGCATTTCTGGTCGCGCTGTTTGCGGTCTCGAACCCGCCCACCAATTTCTACATGATGGCCGAGAGCCGCCGCCTGGGCGGGATCGAGCAGGACTGGGTGGCGGTCGAGGATGTCGCGCCGGTGATGCTGCGGTCGGTCGTCGCGGCCGAGGATGCGAATTTCTGCCTGCACTGGGGGTTCGACGTGACGGCGATCCGGGCCGCGCTGGAGGCGGGGGCGGTGCGCGGGGCATCGACCATCACGCAGCAGGTGGTCAAGAACGTCTATCTGTGGCCCGAGCGGTCCTGGCTGCGCAAGGCGCTGGAGGCGGGGCTGACGCCGCTGGTCGAGCTGATGTGGTCCAAGCGGCGGATCCTGGAGGTCTATCTGAACGTGGCCGAATTCGGCGAGGGCGTGTTCGGCATCCGCGCCGCGGCCGCGCATCACTTTGCGGTGGAGCCGGCCGATCTGACCGCCACGCAGGCGGCGCGGCTGGCGGCGGTGCTGCCCGACCCCAAGGGGCGGGATGCGGGAAACCCCTCGGCCTTTGTGCGCAGGCGCGCGGCGGCGATCGCCGACGGGGCTGCGACGATCCGCGCCGACGGGCGTGCGGCCTGTTTCGAGGCGCCGGCCCGGGTTGCAACCCGCGCCGCGCCGGGGCAGGAAGGGTGAAACCGGAGGCCAAACCGCCCATGAACCGCCTGTATCATGTGCCGCTGTCGCCCTTTTGCCGCAAGGTTCGCCTGACGCTGGCGGAAAAGCGGATCGAGGTGGAACTGCACGAGGAACGCTACTGGGAGCCGAGCCCGGACTTCCTGCGCCGCAATCCTGCCGGCAAGGTGCCGGTGCTGCGGATCGACAGCCGGGTGATGAGCGAGAGCCAGGCGATCTGCGAATGGCTGGAGGAGACGGTGCCGCAGCCGCCGCTGATGCCGCGCGACCCCGATGGCCGCTATGAGGCGCGCAGGCTGTGCGCCTGGTTCGACGACAAGTTCCATGACGAGGTGACGTCGAAGCTGCTGTATGAGCGGGTGAACAAGAAGATGATGGGGCTGGGCTATCCCGACAGCCGCGCGGTGAAGTCGGGGGCGCAGCGGATCAAGTATCACCTGGACTACATGGGCTGGCTGCTGGACCAGCGGCGCTGGCTGGCGGGCGACGTGATGACGCTGGCGGATTTCACGGCGGCCGCGCATCTGAGCTGTCTGGACTATATCAGCGATGTCGACTGGCACCGGCAGGCCAGCGTCAAGGACTGGTATGCCAAGATCAAGTCGCGCCCCAGTTTCCGCGCGATCCTGGCCGATCAGGTGCCGGGCTTTCCGCCGCCCGAGCATTATGCCGATCTGGATTTCTGAGGTCGGGCGGGGCAGGGGGGCTGTCTGCCCCCCTCTTCGGCCCCGGGGGGCCGAATTCACCC
The DNA here is from genome assembly GCA_014763725.1 of Rhodobacterales bacterium. GTDB lineage: Bacteria > Pseudomonadota > Alphaproteobacteria > Rhodobacterales > Rhodobacteraceae > JACXUX01. Next base: position 16,615 of record JACXUX010000024.1, on the reverse strand, counting down.
CCCGAGGATATTTGGACCGGGAAGCGACAGGGTGAACGGGGCAGAGCTGAAGGCGCGGCTGGTCGAACGGGCGCGGGACGAGGGCTTTGCCGCCATGGGGGTCTGTGCGCCCGATGCCATTCCGCAAGCGCCCGCGCGGCTGGCCGCCTGGCTGGCCGAGGGGCGGCACGGGCAGATGGGCTGGATGGCCGACCGGGCGGACTGGCGCGGGGATCCGGCCGCGCTGTGGCCCGCGGCGCGGTCGGTCATCCTGCTGGCCGACAGCTATGCGCCCGAGGGTGACCCGCTGGCGGTGCTGGAGCAGCGCGATCGCGGCGCGGTCAGCGTCTATGCCCAGGGGCGGGATTATCACGATCTGGTGAAGAAGCGGCTGAAGCGGCTGGGGCGCTGGCTGATCGAGGCGGCGGGCGGGGCCGAGATCAAGGTCTTTGTCGATACGGCGCCGGTGATGGAAAAGCCGCTGGCGCAGGCGGCGGGCCTGGGCTGGCAGGGTAAGCACACCAACCTGCTGGGCCGGGGCTTCGGCAACTGGGTGTTCCTGGGGGCGATCTTCACCACGGCCGATCTGCCCGCCGATGCGCCCGAGGTCGAGCATTGCGGCAGCTGCACCGCCTGTCTGGACATCTGCCCGACGCGGGCCTTTCCGGCGCCCTGGCAGCTGGATGCGCGGCGCTGCATCAGCTATCTGACGATCGAGCATCGCGGGCCGGTCGACCCGGCGTTGCGGCCGCTGCTGGGCAACCGGATCTATGGCTGCGACGATTGCCTGGCGGTCTGCCCCTGGAACAAGTTCGCGCAGGCCGCGCGCGAGACGGGCTATGCCGCGCGGGTGGGGGCGCCGCCGCTGGCCGAGCTGGCGGCGCTGGACGATGCGGGCTTTCGCGCGCGCTTTGCAGGCAGCCCGATCAAGCGGATCGGGCGCGACCGGTTCCTGCGCAACGTGCTGTATGCCATCGGCAATTCGGGGGACCCGGGGCTGATTGCGGCGGCCCTGCCGCATTGCGGCGATCCCGACCCGGCGGTGGCGGATGCGGCGCGCTGGGCGGTCACAATGCTGTCCTGAATTGTGCCACCTTCGGCGGGTGTCCTGCGGTCGTTAACCAACCTTGGGATGCATCGATGCCGATCGATTCGAACCTTGCCGCCCTGGCTGCCGAGTTGCGGCCGGGCAGCCTGTCCTTTCTGATCCTGTGCCTGTCGGTCTATGGCCTGTTTGCCAGCTGCCTGGCCTATGCGCTGTTCGGCATCGACGCGGCCCGGCGCCTGCGGCACGAAGACCGGGTCCGGGACGAGGTTCTGCTGGTGGTCTCGGCCCTGGGGGGCTGGCCGGGCGCCAAGGTGGCGCAGCTGCGTCTGGGCCACAAGCGGCACGCGCAGCCCTTTGGTACGCTGCTGAACCTGATCGTGGCGGCCGAGGTGGCGGTGCTGCTGGCCCATGCGGTGCCGCTGGGGGTGGTGAGGACCCAGTCCGCCGCCGCCGCGTTGACGGCGGCCGAGGCCGAGCGGCGGCCCGGCCCGGCCGGTTGAGTTTGGGATTCGCGGCGATTCGGGTTAGTCTGCCGCCTCAGGACAGAGGAGACAGCCATGACGCGACATCTGGCCGACCATCGGGCGCCCCCGGCCGGGGGACGGACACAGCGATTCGTGCAGATCGAACGGCGTGAGGGTCCGGCCGGCCTGCACCCGGCCGTCCGCGCGGTGCTGGCGCGGCGGCCCGCGGCGGGCACCCGCCGGCTGGCGGAATTCCTGCGCATCGCCCGCGGCCGAACGGCCTGAGGCGACGGCAGGGCCCCCTCGCCCCGGCGGCGGGGGGCTGCTATAGCGCGGGCATGTTCCGTTTCCTGCGCCGCAGCGCCATCACCCGAATCGAGATCACCCCGCCCGCCCCGTGGCCGGGACGGTCGGGGCTGGCCGTCGTGCTGATCGTGCGGAACGAGGAACGCCACATCGCCGAATGGGCGCGGTTCCACCTGCTGGCGGGGGCGGCGGCGTTCATCGTCTATGACAACGGCTGCACCGACGGCACGCTGGCGGCGCTGCGCGCGGCGGTGCCGGCCGACCGGCTGACCGTGCTGCCCTGGGATCAGAAGCTGCGCGGCAACGGGGCCGAGATCCACAACCAGGTGCTGGCCTATGCCCATGCCACGCGCAACTTCGGCGGCGACTTCCGCTGGATGACCTGGATCGACGTGGACGAATTCCTGGTGCCGCGGGGGGCGCCGGATCTGGATGCCGCATTGGCGGGGCTGGAGGCCTGCGCGTGCATCAGCCTGCCCTGGCACATGTTCGGCCGGTCGGGGCATATGGTGCCGCCGCCGGGCGGGGTGGTGGAAAACTATGTCCGCCGCCATCCCGACCCGATGACCCCCGCCCGCGGCCTGTGCAATTTCAAGATGATCGCCGATCCCTGCCGGGTGACCGCGATCCGCGTCCACAGCATCGAAACCGACGGCCAGACCGCCAGCTGCAACGACCGTGGCGAACGCTTTGCGCTGGGCGCGCGCAGCAGCCGCGCCTTCTATTCGGCCGACCGCATCCAGCTTAACCATTACTACACCCGTTCGGACGCAGAGTTGCGCGCCAAGATCGCCCGCGGTCCCAACCTGACCACGCCCGATGCCGACCATCTGCGCCGCGTGATGCGCAAGGTGGCGGCGATCGAGGCGGGCGAGGTCGAGGATCGTGCCGCGCTCGACTTTCTGCGCGCGCGGGCGGGCTGAACCCGCGCGGCGGAAGGTCGCGCCGGCCAAGGGGTGCGGTCGGGACACGAATTCGGTATCCGCAATATGTATTGCCCTGAGAGGATCCAGATGGGACTGCGCATCAACGACATCGCCCCGAACTTCACCGCCGACTCGACGGCGGGCACGATCACGCTGCATGACTGGATCGGCGACAGCTATGCCATCCTGTTCAGCCACCCCAAGGATTTCACCCCTGTCTGCACCACCGAATTCGGTGCCGTGGCGCAGCTGGCCGGCGAATTCGCCGCCCGCAACACCAAGGTCATGGGGATCTCGGTCGACAGCGTCGAGGAACACCGCAAGTGGGTCAAGGATATCGAGGCCATTGCCGGCACCCCGGCCGACTTTCCGATCATCGACGACACGTCGCTGACCGTGGCCAAGCTGTATGACATGCTGCCCGCCGATGCCTATCTGCCCGACGGCCGCACGTCGGCGAACACCGCCACCGTGCGCACCGTCTTCATCATCGGGCCCGACAAGAAGATCCGCCTGACGATGAACTATCCGATGTCGGTCGGCCGCAACTTTGCCGAGGTGCTGCGCGCGCTGGACGCGGTGCGCGCGACCGACGGGGCGCCGATCGCCACGCCCGCGAACTGGGTGCCGGGCCAGGACGTGATCGTCGCGCTCAGCCTGACCGACGCGCAGGCGCGCGACACGTTCGGCGAGATCGACATCCGCCTGCCCTACCTGCGGTTCGCCAAGGTCCCGGCCTGATCCGCCCGGCGGGCGCCCCGCGGGGGCGCCCGGCTCAGGGGCCGAAGCCGCCGACGATCGGCTTGCCGGGCTTGCGGCCGACGCGGGCGGCGTCGAGCGCGCCCTCGATCCGCTCTTCGCAGGTGGGGCAGATCGTGGGGCGCACCGTGTCGGGGTGCGGGCTGGGCCAGGTCTCGACCGGCGTCCAGCTGCCGCCCGGCGCCCGCATCGCGCAGCAGAAAGCGCATTTCGCCACGGCCGCGGTTTCGTCGTGGTGCTGCAGCAGATGCGGCGTGGCAAAGGTCTGCGCATCGCGCAGGTCATGCACCATCAGCACCCGGTCGCCCTGCATCGGCTGAACCGTCAGGCGAAAGCGGCGCATCACATCGGGCGAATCGAAGCGGTAGTCGATCGACAGCTCATGATGATGCGTCACGACCGCCCGGATCATGGCGCGAATCGCCTGCCGCACCGCCTCGCCCGCGATGTACTGATCCAGCGGTTTGGACAGGACGGCATTGGCCACGGCCTTGCTGCCGCCGTTTTCCAAGGCGAATTCGTCCCATTGCCTGCCCACCCACAGGATGCGGAGGTCGGCGTCGACCACGCAATATGTCTGCAGGATCTTCAATGCGCTTGTCGGGACGGGTTCTGCCGCCGCCGACAATAACGCCGTTCCGCATCTTTTTTGCAAGCGGGTTTACACCCCGCCCCGCGGGGATGAAAACCGACGCGAAACTGTCAGACCAGCCTTACAACCCGCCCCCGGCGCCCTGCGCTGGCGGCCTGCTGCACAGTGGCGGCGATCTGGGCGGCGGACAGGCCGGCCTCGGCATACATCTGGGCGGGGCTGGCCTGGTCGATGAACCGGTCGGGCAGCGTCAGGGTGCGGATCGCGCGGCCCCGGTCCAGCCGGCCGGTGGCGGCCAGATGGTGCAGCACCAGCGCCCCGAAGCCGCCCGTCGCACCCTGTTCCAGCGTGATCAGCGCGGGATGCTGGTCGTGCAGGCGGTCGATCAGGTCGGTATCCAGCGGCTTGGCAAAGCGCGCATCGGCGACGGTGACGGACAGGCCCGCGGCATCGGTCCCATGCCGCAGCACGCGGCCGCGGCCGATGGCCAGCGGCTCGCCCCGGTCGGGCAGGTCGACGCTCACGCCCTCGCCCCGCGGATAGCGCAGCGCGATGGGCCCGTCGTCATGGGCGGCGGCGGTGGCGATCATGTGGACCAGCTCGGCCTCATCCCCCGCGGCCATCACGGTCATGTTGGGCAGGTTGGCCAGAAAGCCGATGTCGAAGCTGCCGGCATGGGTGGCGCCGTCCTGGCCCACCAGCCCGGCCCGGTCGATGGCAAAGCGCACGGGCAGGTTCTGCAGCGCCACGTCATGCACGATCCGGTCATAGCCGCGCTGAAGAAAGCAGGAATAGATCGCGCAGAACGGCCGCAGACCTGCCGCCGCCAGCCCGGCGGCAAAGGTCACGCCATGCTGTTCGGCAATCCCCACGTCGAACACCCGGCGCGGAAAGCGCCGCGCCATCACGTCCAGCCCGGTGCCGCCGGGCATGGCCGCGGTGACGGCGACGATGCGCGGATCCTCGGCCGCGGCCTGGGCCAGGCGGTCGGCAAAGATCGCCGTGTAGCTGGGGGCGTTGGCCTTGACCTTGACCTGCTGGCCGGTGGCCACGTCGAACCGGCCCACGCCGTGATACTTGTCGTCGGCGCGTTCGGCGGGGGCATAGCCCTTGCCCTTGACCGTGACGCAATGGATCAGCACCGGGCCGCGCGCCCGCGCCCGCGCCGCGCGCAGGGCGGCCAGCAGCTGGCCCATGTCGTGCCCGTCGATCGGGCCCACATAGTCGAAGCCCAGGGATTCGAACAGCGTGCCGCCGCCGCCGGGCAGGCCGGTCACGATCTGGCGGGCGCGGCGGGCGCCCTCGCGCACCGGGCCGGGCAGGTGGGGCTCCAGCCCCTCGGCCGCGGCGCGCAGTGCGGCCAGCGGGCCCGTGCGCGACAGGTCGTTCAGATAGCCCTGCAGCGCGCCCACCGGCGGGGCGATGGACATGTCGTTGTCGTTCAGGATGACGAAGAGCCGCGGCTTCAGATGGCCGGCGTGGTTCAACGCCTCATAGGCCACGCCGGCGGTGATCGCGCCGTCGCCGATGACAGCCACCGCCTCGCCCGTGGGCATCCCATCTCGCGCCCCAGGGCAAAGCCCAGCGCCGCGCTGATCGAGGTGGACGAATGCGCCGCGCCAAAGGGGTCGTGTTCGCTTTCCGACCGCTTGGTAAAGCCCGACAGGCCGTCCTTCTGGCGCAGCGTCGTCATGCGCGCGCGCCGGCCGGTCAGCATCTTGTGCGGATAGCACTGGTGGCCCACGTCCCAGATGATCTTGTCGCGCGGGCTGTCGAAGACGGCGTGCAGCGCCACGGTCAGTTCGACCACGCCCAGCGACGACCCCAGATGCCCGCCGGTCTGGCTGACGACCTGGATCAGTTCGTGCCGCACCTCGTCCGCCAGGGCGGTCAGGTCGCGGTCGCTCAGCGCCTTGAGGTCGGCAGGGCCGGCGATCCGGTCCAGAAGGGGGGTCTGCATGTCGTCATCCTCCGCCCGGGAAAGGGGTGCTGCACGGTCGCGCCGCGCGGCACCAGGTGCCTGTCGCCAGCAGGTAGGGAACCGAGGGGTGGGTTACCCCCGGGGTCCGGGCCGGCCATGGCCCGAACGGCGGGGCCGGGGCGGCACGGGGCCGCCCCGGCGCAGGTTCAGGCGATGTGCCGTTCGACAGGCACCTCGATCGCCCCATAGGGCGAGGGGGCCTGCTTGCTTTCCGGCGGCAGCAGCTGCCCCAGGGCCCAGAGACCCCACAGCAGCAGCCCGCAGGCCAGCAGGAACGCCGCCGCATAGACCGCGCCCTTCAGCATCTGGGTCAGACCCCAGGCCGACAGGGTGGCAAAGCGGCTTTCGCGGAAATAGCCGTCGTCCGTCACGCTCTCCTCATTCCAGCGGCGCGTAGCCGTGTTCCTGGGCCCAGACATACCAGTTGTCGACGACCGTCCCGGTCAGCAGGATGCCGATCCCCCCGGTCAGGGTGACCAGAACCGCAAACCACCAGGCCCAGCGGTGGATCCCCTCCATCGTGGCATTGAAGCCCATGGTCCAGCGCCAGAACAGCGCGGCCCGTTCGCTGGCCGTGCCGCGGTCGACGATCTGTTCCAGCTCGCGGTCGCCGCCGAAGCGGCTGACGGCCAGGATGGTTGCCCCGTGCATGGCAAACAGCAGCGCCGAGCCATACAGGAACACGATCGAAAGCGCGTGGAACGGATTGTAGAACAGGTTGCCGTATTGCAGCGAGAACAGGTTCGTCCAGTCCAGGTGGCTGAAGATGCCGTAGGGGACGGCGTGGCTCCAGGATCCCATCAGGATCGGACGGAACAGGCCCAGCACCAGGAACAGCCAGATCGCGCTGGCAAAGGCCCAGCTGACGTGCTTGCCCATGCCCAGGGCCTGCGCCCGCAGCCAGGTCCGCACCCACCAGGAACAGACCGCCACCAGCAGGAAGAAGCTGGAGATCAGCCACCAGCCGCCTTGCTTCAGCGGGGCAAAGCCCAGGCCGTATTCCTCGGCCGGGGGTTCCAGGCTGAACCAGAACAGGTCGCGCAGGAACACGGCCGGATTGAACCCGGCCTGATACCAATACCACATGCCCACCATGACGAACCAGGTGATGCCCGAGGCCAGGCTGATCACCCCCATCGTGCCCAGGTAGACCGGGCCCAGCTGCGCGTTGCCCAGCCAGCCCGCCAGGGTCGAGAAGGTGGCCGACTTGCCGCGGTTGGACAGGTCGACATCCTCGACCATGCCCATCTCGGGGGCGCCGCGCGCCTGAACCTGGGTGAAGATGTTCTGATACTCAGCCATTGATGCCCCCTTCGATACCGGCCCACCAGGGCAGGTTCAGCCACCAGTCCCACCAGACGACCCACTGGTCGAACCAGATGGTGCCGGAAATCACGATGCAGATCGCCGACCAGAAGCCGGCGTTCAGCGCCAGCAGCAGGCCCAGACGGTGGATGCCCAGCGTGCCCACCGAATAGCCGATGAGATCGCGGAAATAGGTATCCTCGTGGTCGGGGGTCCGCATCACCTTGCCCTTTTCGGGATTGGCGGCCGACAGGATCAGCGCGCCATGCAGCGACAGCGCCAGCGCGTTGGAGAAGAAGAACGACACCGCGATCATGTGCGCGGGGTTGTAGTGGAAGTTGCCGTAGGTATAGCCCGTGTTCGACACCCAATCGAGGTGCGTCCAGATGCCATAGGGGAAGGCATAGCCCCAGGCCCCCATCAGCACCGGACGGATGACGACCAGCGTGACATAGGCAAAGATCGCGACGCCAAAGGCGATGGGCACATGATAGCCCATGCCCAGCTTGCGGCAGATCTCGACCTCGCGCAGCGCCCAGGACACGAAGGCCCCGATCGCGCAGATCGTGATCACTTGCCACAGGCCGCCCTGCGTCAGGGGCGCGGCCGCCAGACCCATCTCGACCGGCGGCGGGTTGATGGAAATGAGCCAGGGGTTCCAGGTGCCCTGCAGCACCGCGCCCCACAGGATCAGGATGGTTCCCAGCGCCGCGAAGAAGAACGTCGTGACGCCGAAGAAGCCGACGTAGAAGGGGCCGACCCAGAAGTCGAACAGGTTCCCGCCGACAAGCGTGCCGCCCGGCACGCGGTATTTTCGTTCGAAGCTGAGCAGTGCCATGCTTCCCTCTCCGCTGCAGCAGGCAGTCCGCAACCGCCCGCCCGAAGGGCGGTCGGGGGACGTGGCCAGACCTTGGGTTCAAACGGGCCGCGGACGGCGAGGACCGCCCGCGGCCAGGAAGCGGTCACTCGGTGACGCGCTCGTACTTCGCCGCGGCGATGTCGAACCAGTTGTAGGACGGGGTCGACAGCAGCACGAGGTGGATCATCGCCGCCAGCAGGAACAGGAACACACCCTGTGCCACGAACACGCGACGGGGATCGAAAATCAGCCAGATCTTGTAGAACTTGGACATGTCTTGATCCTCCTCAGAACCACGGGCGCCAGATTAAAACCGCCAGGTGGGCGACGACGGCCACGGCCGAGAACAGCCAGAGCCCGCTCATGTAGACGGAATGCAGTTCTTGCGCCTGCTCGTCGGTCAGACCTGTGAAACTCAGGTCGGTCTTATCAGCCATTCTATCCTCCGGATTGACAGACTGACGCCGCATGCCCTGCGGCGGGGTAGGCGCCGGACCCTTGCGGATCCGGCCGTGTGATCGCACCGCGGGACGGGTGCCGGCGGGGCGGAGCGGTTGACCGGGACAAGCGGGCGCACCTGACCGGATGGACTTCGGACCCTCAGGGCCAGAAGATGACGGGCGTGATCTCGGCCGCGGTGCGGCGGGCCCGGGCGACGGGGCCGGGTCCGGGGCGGCTGGTGCCGCGCACCAGCAGGCCGGCCGACACCGCGGTCTCGACCGGCAGCGCAAGGGCCAGGATCAGCGAGAAATAGGCATGGTATTCGGCGCGGGGCCGGCGCTGGACATGCAAGCGATGGCCCGCCGCGGAAGAATCGGTCATTTCTGTCCTCCCTGTTGTGCGCCGGGCGCCGGGGCAGGCTCGGCCCCCCGCAACGCCTCGACGAATTCCTTGACGACACGGTCTGCCCCGGCATCGAGCGCGGCCTTTTCCACCGCGTCGCGCAGGGTTCTGGCGGCCGAGATGCGCGTCAGGACCGGATGGCCCTGCACGATCCGGTCCAGTTCGGCCTGGGCATCGGCATCCCAGGGGAAGTCGCGGCGCAGCCGCGCCGGCGTGGCCGCGGCGCTGTCCATCTCTGTGCCCAGCGGCAGGATGTGGAACAGCGCATCGAACAGGCCGTTGCACACCTCCTGCAGGATCCAGACCGCACCCGCATAGCCCATGAAGGGCGTGCCCGTGTGCCGCCGGATCGCCGCCCCGGGGAACGAGGCCGCGAGGAACGCGGGCTGCGGGCCACGTCCGCCCTTCAGCTCGGCCAGATACATCTTCTCGTTGATCGACCCCATGACCACCAGCGGCCGGTGCTGGCGCAGCAGGGCGCGCACCGCATCGTTGTTGCTCTTGGCGCCGGCGGTGCGGGCCACCGCAAAGGCGCAGGGCAGGCCCAGTTCGGTTTCCAGATAGTGGCGCACGCCGCGGGCATAGGTTTCCCCCGCCACGATGCCGAAACTGGCCGTGGCAAAGAAGTCCTGCGTCACCGACCGCCACAGGTCCCAGACGGGCTTCAGCGTCGAATGCTTCTCGCGCGCGATGAAGGGTTCGGGGTCCAGCCCCAGCAGATCGCCCAGCGTCCGCGGGAAGCGGGTCGTGCTGTCCATCCCGATCGGCGCCTGCAGATAGGGCTTGCCCCGCACCTCGGCCAGACCGCGGCCGAATTCGCGATACATCACGACGTTGACGTCGGCATCCACCAGATGCCGCATCTCGGCCAGATGCGCGCCCAGCGGCATGACCATGTTGATCTCGGCCCCGATCCCCTCGACCAGGCGGCGGATCTCGTGCAGGTCCGACGCCATGTTGAAGGTGCCGTACATCGGCCCCAGGATGTTCACGCGCGGCTTCGCACCGGGCGCGCGCGGCGCCTCGGGCGGCATCCGCCCCTTGGTCATCCCGAATTCGGTAAAGATCCAGGTCATCGCCCGGTCGGCGGCCTGCCACTGGTCCTCGTCGATGGTGCGCGGCAGAAAGCGCTGGATGTTCGTCCCCTGCGGCGTCACGCCGCCGCCGATCATCTCGGCGATGCTGCCCGTGACCACCACGGCGGGCAGCGCCGGGTCCAGCGTCTTCCAGGCCCGGCGCATCGCGCCCTCGGTCCCGTCGCGGCCCAGCTCTTCCTCGCCCAGGCCGGCCACGACGATGGGCAGCTCATGCGGGGGCAGCGCGTCGGTATAGTGCAGCACGCTGGTCACCGGCAGGTTCTCGCAGCCCACCGGGCCGTCGATCACCACCTGCAACCCCTTGACCGCGCAAAAGGCATAAACCGCGCCCCAGTAGCCGCCCGCCCGGTCGTGATCCTGGATCAGCATGGCCGACCCCCCGGGGCAGCTGCCCCTTCCTCTTGACCGAAATACCCCACGGGGGTCCGGGGGTGTGAAACCCCCGGGGCCGGGGCCGGGTGCAGGCGGCGGGTCATATCATCTCCTCCGCCCTGGCCGCGCGCGCGGCCTTGTCCAGCTTCTTCTGGTGCTGGGCGCGGAAGTCGGGGCGCAGGTTCGGCGCGCCTTCCCAGATTCCCGCGGTATCGCCCTCGCCCACGCCGTCAAAGAAGGCGCGCATCGTCTCCATCCGGTCGCCGCCGGCCATCGCGGCATTGACCACCTGCGCCAGGCTGCCCGCGCCTGCGGGCCCCATCAGCGGCCGGGCCGAGATCAGGTTGGTGAAGTAGAGCGCGGGGATCCCCGCGGCCTTGGCCTTCTGCACCACCGGCGTGGTGCCGATCGCCAGATCGGGGGCAAAGCCGTGCATCGCGGCCAGGTCGTCTTCCAGGCTCGCGCGGAACTTCACCGCCGTGCCGCGGTCCGCCAGCCACTGCCGGTCGGGCTCGGACCAGGGGGTGCGGGCGCAGGCGGTGCCGACATAGGGCACCTCGGCGCCGCTCTCGATCAGCAGCCGCGCCACCAGCAGTTCCGACCCCTCATAGCCCGACAGGGTGATCCGGCCGCGGATCGGGTTGGCGTCCAGCGCGGCGCGGATCGCGGGGCCAAAGGCCTCCTGCGCCGCAGCGATGCGGGCGGGGTCCACGCCACAGGCCGCGCCGATCGCGGCCAGCCAGTCCATCGTGCCGTCATGGCCCACGGGGGCCGATCCCACGATCGGCCGCCCCGCGGCCTGAAACTCGCGCACCGCCGCCGTGTAGAAGGGATGGATCGCCGCCACCGCGCGGCCGTCCAGCGCGGCATAGAGCTCGCGCCATTCCCGCGCGGCTACCGTGGGGCCTACGGCCAGGCCCAGCGGCGCCAGCAGCGCGCCGATCATCATCGGGTCGGCGGGGAACATCTCGCCCAGCAGGGTCACGGTCGGCCGGTCGGACCGGCCCGCCACGGGCGCGGGCACGGGGCCGGCCTGCACCTCGGCCCGGGCATAGGCCAGCATGGCGCCGGCCAGCACGTCCTTGGCCTCGGCATGGGTGGGCACGCCAAAGCCCGACCCGCAGCGACCCGAAGGCCGGGCACATCGACTGCGGCTTGTCATGCGGGCCCTGGGGATAGTCGGCGGCAAAGCGGTCCAGCAGCTCGGCATTGCCGGCGGCTCGGGCCTCGGCCGCCATCCGCTCGGCCCCGGCATGGCAGCCGTGGCTTTCGCCGGCGGGGGGCAGATCGGGGGCGGGCAGGTCAGGCATTGTCGTAGACCACTTCCAGCGAGGGGCGGGGCGCGGCATGGCTGCCGCGCATGTCGGCATCGGTCGCCGGGTCCAGGACAAAGCCCGCGCCCGTCATTTCCGCGCTGAACAGCGCCAGCAGGCCGTCCTGCGTCAGCGGCCGGGGGCGCAGCGGCGGGGTCATGGCCACGTTGCCGGCCAGTTCCTCGAACAGGGCACCCCATTGCGTGGCGTGGCTGCCGAAGATCTGGTAGTTCGCAGACTTGCGCCGCAGGTCGTCGTCGGCCGGGATGCTGGCTAGGATCGGGATCTTCACCGCCTCGGCAAAGGCCGCGGCCTCGCCCGTGCCGTCATCCTTGTTGATGACGATGCCGGCCACGCCCACATTGCCGCCCAGCTTGCGGAAATATTCCACCGCGCTGCAGACGTTGTTGGCGACATACAGGCTCTGCAGGTCGTTCGAGCCCACGATGATCACCTTCTGCGCCATGTCGCGCGCGATCGGCAGGCCAAAGCCGCCGCAGACCACGTCGCCCAGGAAGTCCAGCAGGACATAGTCGAAGTCCCAGTCGTGGAAGCCCAGTTTCTCCAGCAGTTCGAAGCCGTGGATGATGCCGCGCCTGCCGCATCCGCGGCCCACCTCGGGCCCGCCCAGCTCCATCGCAAAGACGCCGCCGCGCTTGAAGCAGACATCGCCGATCTTCACCTCCTCGCCCGCAAGCTTCTTGCGGGTCGAGGTCTCGATGATCGTGGGGCAGGCCTTGCCGCCGAACAGCAGGCTGGTGGTGCCGGATTTCGGGTCGCAGCCGATCAGCAGCACACGCTTGCCCATCTCGGCCATCATGTGGCTGAGGTTGGCCAGCGTGAAGGACTTGCCGATCCCTCCCTTGCCGTAGATCGCGATGATCTGCGTCTTTTTCGCGGGCGGATCCTGGGGCACTTCCAGGGTCGGTTCTTCGGCGGCCTCGGCGCGCAGGCGGGCGTCGAAATCCTTCGGGTTGGGCACATCGAGGGTCATGCGGCGGCGCTCCAATCCGGGATCATCTTCAGGCAGGCGGTGTCTTCGAAGGCGGTTCGATAGGCGTCCTGCGCCCGTTCGGCCGGGGCGCGGTGGGTGATCAGCCCGTCCAGCGACAGCGCGCCGCTTTCGACCAGCGCGCGGGTGGCGGTCAGGTCGTCGGGCTGCCATTCGGCGGCGATGCGCAGCCGTGCCTCCTTCAGGAAGGCGCGAGCAAAGGCAAAGCTGAGCGGCTGGGTATAGAACCCGGCCAGCACCACCTCGCCGCCGCGGGCCAGCCGCTGGACCAGCTGGTCCAGCAGCCCCGGCGCGCCCGAGGCGTCATAGATCGCGCGATAGTCGCGGCGGGGGTCATCCTCGGGGGCGATGACGTCATAGCCCTGCGCGCCGGTGCGGCGGCTGGCGTCGACCTCCCACACGGTGGGGGCGGGGGCGCCCGCGGCCAGGGTGAGCCGCGCCAGCAGCCGGCCCAGCACGCCATGGCCCACGATCAGATCGGGCAGGCGGGTGTCAAAGCCTGCCAGCGCATGGCGTGCGGTGGCGGCCAGCGCCAGCAGCGCCCCCTGCGGGCCCGCGCCGCCATCCAGCCGGCTGACGCGCGCGGCCGGGGTGACCAGCAGCCCCGCCGCCCCGCCGAACAGCCCGCGCAGCCCGTCGCGCCAGCAGTTGGCGCCGGGCACGAACACCCATTCGCCAACGCGAAACCCGGTGTCGGGGCCAGCCTCGACCACCTCGCCAAAGCTTTCATAGCCCGGCACCAGCGGATAGCCCATGCCCGGGAAGGGCGGCATCGTGCCTTGCCAGAACAGCTTTTCGGTGCCGGTGGAAATTCCCGAATGGCGGATCGCCACCACCAGGTCGATGGCGCCGGGTGCGGTCAGACCGGCCTGACCCAGGCCGATGTCGCGGGGGCCCGACAATATGACGGCGGTCGTCTGCATCCTGCCACCTCCCCCGGTGCCCTGGGAACCTGGTCCCGCACCGCACTTGTAAATTTAGGCGTACACCACAAGCTGTTAACTTAGAATGACACTTTTTGCCGCGGTCACGCTTTCCGTGCCGTGACGGCCGAGGTCACGAAGGGCCGCGGCGCGCGCGGAACCGCCACGCCGGCAAAGCCCGCGGCTGTCAGGCGGGCCGCGATGTCGGCCGCGGTGCGGGTGCGGCCGGTCTGCATCGCCAGCGTATACACGGCGAAATAGACATCGGTGGCCGGATCGGGCCGGTCGCCGCCCGACATCGGCTCGGACACCAGGACCATCCCGCCGGGCGGCAGCGCGGCGTGCACTGCCGCCAGCAGCCGGTCGACCGTTTCGTCCGGATGGTCATACAGCACCCGGATCAGCGAGATCGTGTCGGCCCCCGGGGGCAGCGAATCGGTGCGGAAGCTGCCGGGACAGATCGTCAGCCGCGCCGCCAGCGCGGCGGCGGGCAGATCGGTCAGCCGCCGGGCATAGGCCAGCACCATCTGGGCCAGCCGCGCCTCGCCCGGGCAGGCGGGGATCGAGGCGATGGCCCCCGACAGGATGTCCTGCATGTGCCGCATGGCCCCCGCCACACCCAGGCTGGCCACGGCCGAGGGGCGGTGATGCGCCGCGTCCTGGCCCGCGGGCTTGCCCAGTGATTCGGGGCTGCCCAGCGCGTCCTTCAGATCGTCGGCGACCTGGAAGGCCTCGCCGATCAGGGCGCCCAGATCCTCCCACGGGTCGGGGTCGTGGTCGGCGGCCTGCGCGCCCATGCGGGTGGCGGCGATGAACAGCGCGCCGGTCTTGGCGCGGTGATAGACCTGCAGGTTCACCTGCGTCTCGCTTTCCCAGCCCTGGCCCGCGCAGATGCCGAAGGGCACGCCGGTGCGGCTGGCCAGCGTGGCGATCAGCCCCAGCGCGCGGTCGGGGGCGCAGGTTCCGGCATGGGCCAGCGTCTCGAAGGCCAGCACGATCAGCGCATCGCCCGACAGCACGGCCAGCGGCTCGCCATAGGCGCGGTGCAGCGTGGGCTTGCCGCGGCGCAGATCGGCATCGTCAAAGGCGGGCAGGTCGTCATGCACCAGGCTGGCGCAATGGGTCAGCTCCAGCGCGGCGGCGGCGGCATCGGTCAGGTCCGGCCGGTCGTCGCCGCAGGCCTGGGCCACCGACATCAGGATCGTCGGGCGCACCCGCGCGCCGCCGGGAAAGACGGCGAAGGGCAGCGCCTCGGCCAGCCGGGGCGGCGCGCCGTCGCGCCGCGTCAGGGCAAGGGCCTGCTGCAGGGCCTGGTCGATCCGTCCGTCGAACGCCATTGCATATCCTCCACCCCGGGACTGACGCGCCTTGCCGGGCGGGCAGCCATGTGTAAATCTAACCTTACAT
Organism: Rhodobacterales bacterium; assembly: GCA_014763725.1. Taxonomy (GTDB): domain Bacteria; phylum Pseudomonadota; class Alphaproteobacteria; order Rhodobacterales; family Rhodobacteraceae; genus JACXUX01. The sequence goes on along the minus strand of JACXUX010000024.1, from coordinate 1,429 downwards.
ATAGTATGTAATTCATGATAGACAGATTTCAGGATCAGGAAAGGCGGCGCGTGCAGAAGCCGGGCGACAGGGCGGTGGTGATCGGCGCCGGCATGGGCGGGCTGGCCGCGGCCATCCGGCTGCGCGCGGCCGGGCTGTCGGTGACCGTGGTCGAGATGGCCGAGGGCCCGGGCGGCAAGGCCCGCGCCGTGCCCACGCCCGCGGGGCCCGCCGATACCGGGCCCCCCGTCGTCACCCGCCTGGCCTGGATCGAGGAGCTGTTCGCCCTGTGTGGCACGCGGCTGGACGATCACGTCCAGGCCCACCGCCTGCCGCTGCTGGCGCGGCACTTCTGGCCCGATGGCAGTCGGCTGGACCTGACGCCCGACACCCACGCCAATGCCGACGCGATTGCCAATCTGTGCGGCGCAGAGGCGGCCGCGGCCTTTCGCCGCTTCGATGCCGCCGCGGCGGGTCTGCTGGCGGCGTTCGAGGCGCCGGTGATGCTGGCCCCCCGCCCGCGGCCCGGGCAGGTGGCGCTGGCCGCGCTGCGCCGGCCTGCGCTGATCCCCGGCCGGTCGCTGCAATCCTGGCTGCGCGGCCAGTTCCGCGACCCCCGGCTGGTGCAGCTGTTCGGGCGCTATGCCACCTATGTCGGCGGATGGCCTGCGGCCTCTCCGGCCGTGCTGGCGCTGATCTGGCGGGTCGAGGCCGAGGGCGTCCACGCCCTGACCGGCGGGCTGCACGGGCTGGCCCAGGCGCTGGCCCGGGTGGCCCAGGACGCGGGCGTGCGCTTCCGCTATGCCACGCGGGCGCGGCGCATCGTGCGCCAGGGCGGCGCGGTCAGCGGGGTCGAGATCGAGGGCGGCGCGACCCTGCCCTGCGACATCTGCGTCTTCAACGGCGATCCGGCCGCGCTGCGCGAGGGGCTGCTGGGCCCGGCTGCGCAGGCGGCGCTGCCCGCCCGCGCGCCCGCGCGGCCCAGCCTGTCGGCCTGGGTCTGGGCCTTTGCCGGCACCGCGACGGGGCTGGATCTGGACCACCACAACGTCTTCTTCACCGAGGAGCCCAGGGCCGAATTCGGCCCCATCGCGCGCGGCCAGATGCCCGAGGCGCCCACGCTCTATGTCTGCGCCCAGGACCGCGGCCTGCCCGCCGCCCCGGCACCCGGCGCGCCCGAACGGTTCGAGATCATCCTGAACGGCCCCGCAGGCCACCCCGCCCAGCCAGGAGAGGAAGAGACATGTCGCCAGAGGACCTTTCAGCGCCTCGCCCGCTTCGGGTTGACCCTGACACCCCCGCCGCCGGGCACCGGGCTGACGACGCCCGCGATGCTGGCGGCGCGGTTTCCGGGGTCGCAGGGGGCGATCTACGGGGCCAGCCCCGAGGGGACCTTCGCCGCCTTCAGCCGGCCGCGGGCGCGGACGGGGCTGGCGGGCCTGTATCTGGC
>JACXUX010000231.1 GCA_014763725.1 Rhodobacterales bacterium | reverse complement strand
GTCGGGTGCGAAGAGGTGGACGGCGACGCGGGCGGATCTCGTGTTCGGGTCGAACTCGATCCTGCGCGCCTATGCCGAGGTCTATGCCCAGGACGACAATGCCGAAAAGTTCGTGCACGACTTCGTCGCGGCCTGGACCAAGGTGATGAACGCCGACCGCTACGACCTGCAGGCCTGACCGGCCCCGCACATCCATCCCGGGGGCGCCGCAAGGCGCCCCCGGTTCGTTCGCGCCCGGCTCAGCCGTCCTGCCGGATCAGCGCCGCCGCGCGTTCGGCCAGCATCATCACCGGGGCATTGATGTTGCCCGAGGTGATGTTGGGAAAGACCGAGGCATCGACCACCCGCAGCCCCGGCACCCCATGCACCCGCAGCCGGGCATCGACCACTGCGCGCGCGGGATCGGGGCCCATCGCGCAGGTGCCGCACAGATGATAGATCGACCCGACCGTCTGGCGCAGATGGTCCAGCAGCGCCTCGGACTCGCGGCACTCGGGGCCGGGCGACACCTCGGCCGCGGTGATCGCCTGCAGCGCGGGGGCCTCGACCAGCCGGGGGATCAGCCGCGCCCCCTCGACCGCCACGGCGCGGTCCCGCTCGGTCGCCAGATAGTTCAGCCGGATCGCGGGCGCGGCCAGCGCATCGGGCCCGGTGATCGTCATCGACCCGCGGCTTTCCGGCCGGCAGGGGCTGTAGGCCATCAGGAACCCCGGATAGGGTTCGGGCAGCAGCCGCGCCCGCCGGTCCTGCGGGATGCGACAGGACAGCGGGTTGAAATACAGCTGGAGGTCGGGCGCCCCATCCGCCGCCAGCGGGGACCGGAAGAACCCCCCCGCCTGATTGACGCTGAGCGCAAGCGGCCCCGACCGCGTCAGCACATAGCGCAGCCCCGCCCACAGCTGCCCCCACCAGGGCCGCAGCTGGTTGTTCAGCGTGGGCACCGTCGCGCGATAGTAGAAGCTGGCGCACAGATGATCCTGCAGGTTCTGCCCCACCGCGGGCAGCGCATGGCGCACCGCGACGCCGGCCGCCTGCAGCGCCCCGGGCGCGCCGATGCCCGACAGCTGCAGCAGCGCGGGCCAGCCCACCGCGCCCGCGCACAGGATCACGCCGCGCCGCGCCGTCACCCCCTCAACCCCGCCGTCGGGGGCGCGCAGGTCCACGCCCGTGGCGCGGCCCGTGTCGTCCAGGCGCAGCCGCAGCACCCGCACCCCGGTCCGCAGCGCCAGATTGGGTCCGCCCAGCGCCGGGCGCAGATGGGTGCGGGCGCTGGACTGGCGCCGGCCACGAGCGATGTTGGCCTCGTAGATGCCCGCGCCCTCGAACTGCGCCCCGTTGAAGTCCTGGGTCAGGGGCAGCTGCGCCTCGGCCGCCGCGGTCAGGATCCGGTCGCAGATCGGATGGGTCTGCCCGCGCATCGGCGTGATGCCGACCGGCCCGGCGGCGGAATGCCAGTCGCTGTCCCCCGCCGGGTGGCGTTCCAGCCCGCGGAACCAGGGCTGCGCGTCGTCGAACCCCCAGCCCGGATTGCCCGCATCGCGCCAGTCGTCGAAATCGCGGCGCTGGCCGCGCACCCAGATCATCGCGTTGATCGACCCCGATCCGCCCAGCACCTTGCCGCGCGGGCAGTAGATGCGCCGCCCCGCCATGGCGGGTTCGGGTTCGCTGTCGAACATCCAGTTCACGGCCGGGTTGAAATAGCTGCGGACATAGCCCGCCGGCATCTGAAACCAGAAGGACCGGTCGCTGCCCCCGGCCTCGAGCAGCAGGACGCGCGTCGCGGGATCCTCGGTCAGCCGCGCGGCCAGGATCGACCCGGCCGATCCGGCGCCGACGATGATGTAATCGGGGGTCATGGTGGCCTCAGGCGGGGGGATGCTTCCAGGCGGGGTCGGACTGGGCCCGGAAGTCGTGCGGCAGGTCGGCCATCGACAGATGCAGCCGCCGGTCGCGATAGGGGGAATGGGCCTCGACCACCTCGCGGTTCAGCGTGACGCCCAGGCCCGGCGCGGTGGGCGGGAGGATGTAGCCGTCGGCCCAGGCGATCGGGGTTTCCAGCACCGCGGCATGGAAGCCCTCCCACCGGCGGATGCTTTCCTGGATCAGGAAGTTCGGCGTGGCGGTGGCCAGCTGGATGCTGGCCGCGGCCCCCACCGGCCCGTTGTAAAGGTGCGGCGCGATCTGGGCGTAATGCACCTCGGCCAGGGCCGCGACCTTCTTCGCCTCGAGGATGCCGCCCACCCGGCCCAGGTTCATCTGCAGGATCGACGCCCCGCCCGCCCGCAGCAGGTCGTGGAATTCGTATTTCGTGGTCAGCCGTTCGCCCGCGGCGATGGGGATCGTGGTCTGGCGCGCCACCGTGCCCATGGCGGCGCTGTTGCCGGGGGGCACGGGTTCCTCGAACCACAGCGGATCATAGGGTTCCAGCCGCCGCGCCAGCCGGATCGCGGCCGATGTCGTCATCTGCCCATGCGTGCCGAACAGCAGGTCGCAGCGGTTGCCCAGCACCTCGCGCAGGCGGCGGAGGAAGGTTTCGGACCGCTCCATCTCTTCCAGCGACAGCTGGTGGCCGGAATAGGCGGTGTAGGGCCCCGCCGGGTCGAACTTCAACGCGGTAAAGCCCTGTTCGGCATAGGCCAGCGCGCAGTCGACCGACAGGTCCAGGTTCGTGTAGTCGTGTTCGCCCCGCGCGTTCACCGGATAGAGATAGGTATAGCTGCGCAGCCGGTCATGCACGCGCCCGCCGATCAGGTCATAGACCGGCTTGCCCGCCGCCTTGCCGATGATGTCCCAGCAGGCCATCTCCAGCCCCGAAACCACCCCCATCATCGTCAGGTCGGGCCGCTGGGTGAAGCCGCTGGAATAGGCGCGGCGGAAGAAGCGCTCGATCCGGTGCGGATCCTCGCCCCGCAGCAGGCGGTCGAACACGTCCTGGACCGCGGGCACCATCACCCGGGGGTGAAAGCTGGCGGCATAGACTTCGCCCACGCCCTCGATCCCGTCGTCGGTGCGCAGGGTGACGAAGATCCAGTACATGCCCCCGATATGCGGCGGCGGGACCGCCACCACATGGACATCGCAGGCGACGAGTTTCATGGCCGGCCCCTTCCCCGTGCCGAAGCACCCCGGGCCCGGCAGGGGCGAGCAAATTCCACCCCGCGGCGGCTGTCAACGGCCCTGCAGGCGGGGGGCGTCAGACATCCAGGGTATGGTCGCGTTCCCAGGGCGAGATCTGCGACACGAAGCTGTCCCATTCCTGCAGCTTCAACTTCTGGTAGCCGACCGAGAATTCGGCCCCCAGCATCGCCTTCAGCCCGGCATCGGCCTCATAGGCGCGGATCGCGTCCAGCAGGTTCAGCGGCAGCCGCGGGGCATCGGTGACCAGATGGCCCTGGGCATACATGTCGATGTCGTGGCGCGGGCCGGGGTCGGCCGCGGTCGCCAGCCCCGACAGCCCCGCCGCGATGATGACGGCCTGCAGCAGATAGGGGTTGGCCGCCCCGTCGGGCAGGCGCAGCTCGAACCGGCCCGGCCCGGGCACGCGCACCATGTGGGTGCGGTTGTTGCCGGTCCAGGTGACGGTATTGGGCGCCCAGGTCGCCCCCGACACGGTGCGCGGGGCGTTGATCCGCTTGTAGCTGTTCACCGTGGGGTTGGTGATCACCGCCATGCCCGCGGCATGCCGCATGATCCCGCCCAGGAAATGCCGCCCCGCCTGCGACAGGCCCAGCTCGGCCGCATCGTCGGCAAAGGCGTTCAGCCCCGTGGCCCTGTCCCAGACCGAGATGTGGACATGGCAGCCGTTGCCCGTCAGGCCGGCAAAGGGCTTGGGCATGAAGGTCGCGCGCAGCCCGTGGCGTTCGGCGACCGACCGCACCATGAACTTGAAGAAGCTGTGCTTGTCGGCCGTCGCCAGGGCGGTGTCGAACTTCCAGTTCATCTCGAACTGGCCGTTCGAGTCCTCATGGTCGTTCTGATAGGGCTCCCACCCCAGGGCCAGCATGTGGTCGCAGATCTCGGCGATCACGTCATAGCGGCGCATCACCGCCTGCTGGTCATAGCAGGGTTTCACCGCCGTGTCGGCCGGGTCCGAGATCGCCGCCCCGTCCGGCGTCAGCAGGAAGAACTCGGGCTCGACCCCGGTGCGCACCTCGAACCCGCGTTCGGCGGCCAGCGCCACCATCCGCGCCAGCACGTTGCGCGGCGCCTGGTCCAGCGCCGACCCGCCCGACATCACGCAGGTCGAGGCGACCCAGGCCACCTCGGGCTTCCACGGCAGCTGGATGACCGAGGCCGCGTCCGGCACGGCCAGCATGTCGGGATGGGCGGGCGTCAGGTCCAGCCAGGTGGCAAAGCCGGCAAAACCCGCGCCGTCGGCCTGCATCTGGCCGATGGCCGCGGCGGGCACCAGCTTGGCGCGCTGCACCCCGAACAGGTCGGTGTACGAGATCATGAAATATTTGACGCCGCGGTCCCGGGCAAAGGCGGTCAGGTCGGTCATGTCGTCTTCCCTGCGCCGTGCTGGCGGTGAATCCGCCACGTTTCGGATGTTTGCATTTTAGAATTCATCAGTCGAATGTCCAGCGCCGCCCGAAATTTGCCTGGGCGATGCGGACACAACCACGTAAGATGGGCGCAATCGCGGTTCAGGCAGCCCTCACCCTGCAGCGCACCGGAAAATCCAGACGCCATGAAGCGCAACGAAGCCCTGGAACTCGTCATGACGGCCGCCGAG
>JACXUX010000230.1 GCA_014763725.1 Rhodobacterales bacterium | reverse complement strand
CCGGGGGTGGCGGGGGTGATGATCCTGCCCGCCGACATGCCGGGGTTCGCGCCCGAGGATCTGGCCGCGATGCAGGCGGCCTTTGCCCAGGCGCCCGACTGCATCCTGCGCGCCACGTCGCAGGACGGTCAGCCCGGCCATCCGGCGGTGTTTCCGGCCGATCTGATCCCCGATCTGGCGCGCGTCACGGGGGATGAGGGCGGCCGGTCCGTCCTGCGCGCCGAGGCCCACCGGGTGCGTCTGCTGCCGCTGCCGGGCGACCGCGCGGTGCTGGACCTGGATACGCCGCAGGACTGGGCGGCGTTCCGCGCCTCAGGCCGAGACTAGCACGCGCGTTTCCGCCGCCCGCAGCGACCGGCGCACCGCCGGATAGGCGCGCCCGCCGCCCAGCACGTCCAGATCGGGGAACAGCGCGGCCAGTTCGGCCCGCAGGGCCTCATCCATCCCGCGCAGCGAATGGTCGCCGGGCTGAAAGCTTTCGGTCCAGGCGCCTTCGGACAGCACCAGTTCGTGGCGGTCGAACATCAGGTGGATGTAGCTGACCGGCCCCGGCGCCGCGCGCCCGATGCCGGGGCAGCCCAGTAGGTGCTGGGCGGCGGCCAGAACCTCGTCCTCGCCGAACAGAAGTTCGGCTTTCCAGCCCCCCATCAGCACCCGGTGCTGGGGCGAAACGACCAGATCGCGTTCGGGCAGCCCCGGCCCCAGCGCACCGGCCGAGATGCGCACCGGCACCAGCTGGGGCCGGGCGCGCAGGTCATCCGCCGTCAGGTCGCGCCGACCGATCCAGCGGATCGGCTGCGCCCCGTGGTCGCGCGTCAGCACCAGATCGTCGACGGCCAGCGCCTGAACCGGGACGGGGCCCTGCGGCGTCTCGATCCGCGTGCCAGGGGTAAAGCAGGTCACGATCATCTAGATATTCCTGAAGGTCAGCGTGCCGACCGGGTTGGTCTTGCCCGGAACGGAAAAGAAGGTGACCGTCCCGGCCTCGGGATTGCCGGGGACATAGGTGGTGCGGAAGGGCGCCGCGCCAGACAGGTCCAGCGTATCGGCATCGGCGCCGCCTTTACCGCCACCGACCGTGTCGCCGATGCCGGCAAAGATCACGTCCTGATCGTCGCCGCCCGTCAGCGTATCGGCGCCCTCGCCCCCGGTCAGCGTGTCGGCCCCGGTGCCGCCCGACAAAAGGTCGTCGCCCGTGCCGCCGATCAGCAGATCGTCGCCCGCCCCGCCGTCCAGCACGTCATCCTCGGACACCACGGCCTGGAATTTCACGTCCGAGATGTAGATGACCTGCGCGCTGCTGCCGGTGTTGCCATAGTCGATCTCGACCCCCGCGACCGGCCCCGGGATGCTGACCAGGACCGAACCGCCGGCATCGTCGGGATCCTCGGCCAGGAACTGCGCGCTGATCGTGTCGCCTGAAACCGTATCGCCGCCCAGCGGCGTCAGCGTCACCGGAACCGGATTGCCGTCGGCGTCATAGGCGGTGATGGTGACGATGTCCTGCCAGCTGGTGCCGCTGGCGTCGATGTCGTTGATGCGGAAGGTGACGTTCTGCACCTCATCCTCCAGCCCCGAACCGGGGGTGTCGGAAAAGTCCAGAACGGTGGTCGAAGTATCGCCCGCCCCCGACCCGGCCAGATAGCACGTGGAATCGCGAGCGAAGGTTTCATCCGGGGCGACATAGGCGTCGATGTCGTCCTCCAGCGAGATTTCCGTCGACCGGCCATCGTCGGTAAAGGACACGTCGAACGTGATGCCGCCCGTGTCCTGGGTGATGCCGCCGTCCACATCCTGTTCGTCCTTGCCCGCGGCCAGCCAGTTCAGGTCCAGCGAGACGGTCGTGGTGCCCGATTCGGCGCTCCCCACCAGGGTGTCGTTGCCATCGCCCCCCGACAGGCTGTCCTGCCCCGCGCCGCCGGTCAGCGAATCGTCGCCCGCCGCGCCGCCGATGGTGTCGTTGCCGGCCCCGCCATCCAGCGCATTGGCCCCGCCATCGCCGGTCAGGGCGTCGGAATAGGCGCTGCCCGTGACATTCTCGATCCCCGACAGCGTGTCGGTGCCGTCGGCGCCGGTCGCGCTGCCGCTGGTCAGGTTCACGGTGACGGCGCCGGTGGCGGCGGCATAGCTGGCCGTGTCGGTGCCGGCATCGCCCGTCAGGCTGTCGTTCCCGGTGCCGCCGGCCAGCGTGTCGTCATTCACGCCCCCGAACAGCCGGTCGTTGCCCGACCCGCCGTCGATCCGGTCATTCCCGTCGCCGCCCAGGAGCGAATCGGCGCCGCTGCCGCCGCTGATCGTATCGGCCCCGGCCGCGCCGTTCAGCGCGTCATCGCCGCCGTTGCCCGCGATGGAATCGCCATCCGCCGTGCCGGTGTAGCTGTTGCTGCCGCCGCTGCCGTTATAGGTCGCCATCTGCCTGCCTCCGGGTCCCCGCCGCAGGGCGCGCACACCGCCCCCGTGGCGACCCTTGTGCCCGGCAAAGCCGGCGGGGCTGAGGACGGCGCGCGGTCACAACGCGGCGGGATTGAGGCATAGCGGTGGCGGCGTAAACGCCGGGTTCACGCGCAAACGCAAACGGGGGCCCCGGGGGCCCCCGTCGCGCAGGTTCGGGCGGGCCGGATCAGCGCGCCAGCAGCCGCGCCTCGTGCCGCTTCAGCGTGCGGCGGGCGGCGGCATAGCCGTTCACGCCGGCCTCGGTCCGCAGTTCGGGGAACAGCTCCAGCAGTTCGTTGCGCTGGGCATTGCCCAGACCCTTGAGCGACCAGTCGCCGGGCTGGAAGCTTTCGGTCCAGGCGCCGTTGGCCAGCAGCACCTCATGCCGTTCGCACATCACATGCAGATAGGTGGTGCCCATGCTGTCGACCACATGCACGCCGCGGTTGTTCACCAGATGCTTGGCGGCCACCAGCACCTCATGTTCGTCGAAATAGAGCGCGGTGCGTTCGTTCGCGACCAGCATGCGGTGGTTCGGGCTGACCATCATGTCGCGCTCGGGCAGGCCGTTGCCCAGGCTGCCCTGGCGGATCAGCACGGGCTTCAGATGCGGGGCGGCGGCCAGCGCGCGCCAGTCCAGCGCCTTGCGGCCGATCCAGCACAGTTCCTGGATGCCGTTGTCGCGGGTGATGACCTTGTCGCCTTCGCGCAGATCCTCGACCGGAACCTCGCCGCGCGGGGTGGCGATCAGCGTGCCGGGGGTGAAGCAGATCACTTCCTCGATGTTGGTGAAGGTGAAGCTGCCCGTCACGTTGCCCGCGCCGTCCAGGATCTCGACCCGGCCGTCGATGCCGTTGCCGTCGCTGTCGGTCACGGTGTCGACCACGCGATAGTCGCGCCCGCCCTTGCCCAGCCCGTCCAGCACCAGCGTGTCGAAATCGTCACCGGTCGAGCCGCCGTCGATCACGTCGCCGAAGCTGTGGCCGATAAAGGTGTCACGGTCGGCCTCGCCATAGAGCGTGTCGGCATTGACGCTGCCGGTCAGCACGTCGTTGCCCGCTCCGGCATAGACCACGTCGCGGCCCCGGCCCGGGATGATCGTGTCGTTGCCGTCGCCCGCAATGACCACATCGTCATTGGGGCACGCCGCCGGGTCGATCGCGTCGCCCGCGTCGATCCGGTCGCCCTCGGGGTCGCCGGTATAGGCCAGGTCGATCAGGTCGTCGCCCGCCGTGCCCTCGACAATGCCGTCCAGCGCCGGATTGCAGTGAAAGGTGATGTCCGAGATGGCAAAGGTGCTGGTCGTCGTGGCGCTGTCGCCGGTGGCGTAGAAGATCTGGATCGACGACACCGGCCCCGGGATCGTCACCGTGATCGTGTCGGGCGAGCCCGCACCGTTGATCGCCGGATCGGCCTGACCGCCGGCCTCGGCCCCGTTGGAATAGTCGATGTGATGGGTCAGGTCGCTCAGCTGGATGTCCAGCGGCTGGCCGTTTTCGTCATAGGCAAAGATCTTGATCCGGTCGTCGAACTGGCCCGCCACCTGATCCAGGTCGAACACCTGGAAGGTCACGTTCTCGGCCGGGGTCGAGAAGGTCAGGTTCGCCTCGGTGAACTGCTGGACCGAGGTGACCCCCAGCGCCTCGCCCCCCCAGGCGGCCAGCGACAGGATCGACGCCTCTTCACCCGCGAAGTTCACGGGCGTGGACACGCCGACCGTCACCGGGGTTCCGCCCGATGTCAGAACATTGTCGCCGTCGGCCGTGGCGGTGGACCAGTCCAGCGTATAGGTCGGCATCTCTCAATCTCCTTGTTCACACGGCGCCGTTGCAGCGACACCCGTGGCACGATCTGTGCCCCCGGACAGGGGGCAGAACCCATTACACATCTATGTCCCCGAAACAGGTCCGGGACCGCTTGCCCTGTCGGGCGATTGCTTTGCTGGCTCTCCTTGGAGGATGCACCGCACGCCCCGCTGCAGCCCGGCAGGGGATGCAGATCGGTCCACCACTATGCGGGGCGGCTGACGCCGCCCTACCATCACAAGGCCGCCCCCACGGCCAAGATGCCCCCAGCGGGCCCCTTGTATTTACCGAACCGGGGTCCATGCTCAAAGGAAAAAATGGCGAAATTGGACCGAAGGTTAACGCGGCTGCCCCAATTCCGCCGCACGGTCACGCCCCACGGGGCGGCCGATGCGGCCCGCCACGGCGCGGATCCCCCCAGGAGAGAAGGGCGCAAGGGACTGGCAAAATTGACTAAAATCCGATGGACCTGCGCCGCCCGGGCGCCGCGCCACGGGCC
>JACXUX010000229.1 GCA_014763725.1 Rhodobacterales bacterium | reverse complement strand
CTAGGTTCGAATCCTAGTCCCGGAGTCCCCCTTGAGAGGGCCATCGTGAAGTTCGCGATCGGGATCCACAACCACCAGCCGGTGGGCAACTTCGACCATGTCGTCGAAGAGGCTTATCAGCAAAGCTACTGGCCCTTCCTGCAGGCGTTCGCGCGGCACGAAGGGCTCAAACTCAACCTCCACAACTCTGGCCCCGTCTGGGAGTTCGTCCGCGCGCATCACCCCGAGTACATCTCGCTCGTCAAGAAGCTGATCGCGAGCGGCCGGCTCGAGCTCTTGACCGGCGGGTACTACGAGCCGATCCTGCCCATCATCCTGGTGGTGCTGGTCGTCGCGCTGCTGGCCTTCCTGTGGTCGCGCGGTGGCGAGCAGCCGCAGCAGCGTGTCGAGAAAGTCATCCCCGCCGAGAAGCTGGGCCAGTAAGGCATATGGCGGTCAAGGGGGGCACGTCTAAAAGGAGCAGAGCGAAATGGGCGCTGGGCAGCTTTGCCAGCTTTGTCCTGGGCGTGGCGCTGTGGGATTTCGTGGCGCAGATGCTGGCACGCAATTCGCTGCTGGGGGCGGTGGCGCTGGCGCTGACGGCGGGGGCGGTGCTGGCGTTGCTGGGCCTTGCGCTGCGCGAGGTGGCGGGGTTTGCCCGGCTGGCGCGGATCGACGGGCTGCGCCGGGGTGCGGCGGCCGTGGGCCACGATCTGCGGGCGGCGCGGGCGGTGGTGGCGGGGCTGCGGCGGCTGACGGCGGCGCGCCCCGATCTGGCGGCGGGCCGCGCCCGGCTGGACGCCCGTGCGCCCGAGGTGCTGGACGCCGATGCGCTGCTGGCGCTGGCCGAGACAGAGCTGCTGGCGCCGCTGGACGACCTGGCGCGGCGCGAGGTCGAGGCGGCCGCCCGTCAGGTCGCCATGGTCACCGCGCTGGTGCCTCTGGCGCTGGCCGATGTGGCCACGGCCCTTTGGGCCAACCTGCGGATGATCCGCCGCATTGCCGAGCTGTATGGCGGCCGGTCGGGCGGGCTGTCCAGCCTGCGGCTGTTGCGCGAGGTCTTCGCCCATCTGGCCGCCACCGGCGCGCTGGCGGTGGGCGACGATCTGATCCAGTCGGTCGCGGGCGGCGGGCTGGTGTCGAAACTGTCGCGGCGCTTTGGCGAGGGGATGGTGAACGCGGCCCTGACCGCCCGGGTGGGCGTGGCCGTGATCGAGGTCTGCCGCCCGCTGCCCTTTGCCGCCCGGCCCCGGCCGCGGGTGACGGCGCTGGTCACCCGGGCCGTGGCGGGACTGTTCGGCGATCAGCCGTAGTTCGACACCGGCGTGCCGGCCAGCGCCGACATGTTCAGCAGCCCGCGCGCGGTGATCGAGGGCGTGACGATATGCGCCTTGTTGCCCATGCCCATCAGGATCGGCCCGACCTCCAGCCCGTTGGCCTTCATCTTCAGGATGTTGCGCACGCCTGACGCGGCATCGGCATTGGCGAAGACCAGCACGTTGGCCGCGCCTTCGAACCGCGACCCGGGGAAGATGCGGTCGCGCAGGCCCTGGTCCAGGGCCGCGTCGATGTGCATCTCGCCCTCGTAGGCGAAATCGGGTTCGCGCGCGTCCAGGAGTTCCAGGGCCGCCCGCATCCGCCGGCCGGAATCGCTGTCCAGGTTGCCGAACTGCGAATGGCTGCACAGCGCGACCTTGGGCACCAGGCCAAAGCGGCGCACATGCCGCGCCGCCCCGATCACGGTTTCCATGATCTGTTCGGGCGTGGGCTGGGGGTGGACATGGGTGTCGGCGATGAACAGCGGCCCGTCTTCCAGGATCATCAGGCTGAGCGCGCCGACCGGATGCAGCCCGCCCCGCGCCAGCACCTGGCGGACATAGTTCAGATGCCACAGATACAGGCCGAAGGTGCCGCAGATCAGGCTGTCGGCCTCGCCCCGGTGGACCATGACGGCGGCGATGGCGGTGGTGTTCGTGCGCATCACGGCGCGGGCGATGTCGGGCGTGACGCCCTGGCGCGCCATCAGCCGGTGATAGGTTTCCCAGTAGTCGCGATAGCGCGGGTCGTTTTCGGGGTTCACCAGGTCGAAGTCGCGCCCCGGGCGGATCGGCAGGCCCGCGCGTTCGCAGCGCATCTCCACCACCTCGGGCCGGCCGATCAGGATCGGCTTGTCGTTCGTCTCCTCGATCACGGCATGGGCCGCGCGCAGCACGCGCTCATCCTCGCCCTCGGCAAAGACGATGCGCCGCGCCGCCTGGGCCGAAGCTTCGAACACCGGCCGCATGATCAGCGCCGACCGGAAAACCGACCCGTCCAGGCTGCGCTTGTAGGCATCCAGGTCGGCGATGGGCCGGGTGGCGACGCCCGTCTCCATCGCCGCCCGCGCAACGGCGGTCGCCACCACGCCGATCAGCCGCGGGTCAAAGGGCTTGGGGATCAGGTAGTTCTCGCCAAAGGACAGCCGTTCGCCCTGATAGGCGGCGGCGGCCTCGGCGCTGGTGGTGGCGCGGGCCAGCTGGGCGATGCCCTCGATGCAGGCCAGCTGCATCGCGTCGTTGATCTGCGTGGCCCCCACATCCAGCGCGCCGCGGAAGATGAAGGGGAAGCACAGCACGTTGTTGACCTGGTTCGGATGGTCGCTGCGCCCGGTGGCGATGATGGCATCGGGCGCGGCCTCGCGCGCCAGATCGGGCAGGATCTCGGGCGTGGGATTGGCCAGGGCAAAGATGATCGGCCGGCGCGCCATGCGGCGCACCATGTCGGGCGTCAGAACCCGGGGCCCCGACAGGCCCAGGAACAGGTCGGCGCCATCGATCACCTCGTCCAGGCTGCGCGGGCCCCCGGGCTGGGCGAATTCGGCCTTCTGCGGCGTCATCTCCTCGACCCGGCCCTGATGCACCAGGCCCGCCAGATCGCACAGCCAGACGTTTTCGCGCCGCACGCCCAGCTTCAGCAGCATGTTCAGGCAGGCGATGCCCGCCGCCCCGCCGCCGGTGGACACCACCTTGATCTGGTCGAACCGCTTGCCCGCCACATGCAGCGCATTGGTCGCGGCCGCGCCCACCACGATGGCCGTGCCGTGCTGGTCGTCGTGAAAGACCGGGATCCCCATCCGTTCGCGGCAGATCCGTTCGACGATGAAACAATCGGGCGCCTTGATGTCTTCCAGGTTGATTGCGCCAAAGGTGGGTTCCAGCGCGCAGACGATCTGCGCCAGCCGTTCCGGGTCTGGTTCGTTCAGCTCGATGTCGAAACAGTCGATGTTGGCGAATTTCTTGAACAGGACGGCCTTGCCCTCCATCACCGGCTTGGAGGCCAGCGCGCCGATGTTGCCCAGCCCCAGCACCGCGGTGCCGTTCGTCACCACCGCGACCAGATTGCCGCGCGCGGTATAGCGGCTGGCGGTGGCCGGGTCGGCCTTGATCTCCAGGCAGGCCTCGGCCACGCCGGGCGAATAGGCGCGGCTCAGGTCGCGGCCATTGGCCAGCGGCTTGGTCGCGCGGATCTCCAGCTTTCCGGGCTTGGGATACGCATGATAATCCAGCGCCGCCTGGCGCGCGCTGTCGTTGCGGGTCTCGTCCATTCCGCCCTCCCGAAAGATAGTTCAATGTTAAACCATCTGCCGGGGGCCGCAACCCCCGGCGTTTCCGCCCCTGCCTGCCACAGGCTTGCAAAGCGCCCGTGACCGCCGCACCATGCGGTGGATGGAGATTGCGATGACCGAACCCCGCGCCACGCTGCGCCTGCCAACGACCGACCTGACGGCCGACATCGGCTTCTTCACCCGCGGCCTGGGGATGCGGCTGATAGCGATCTGGCCCGCCGACGACCCGGCGGTGGCCGACCTTCAGGGCCACGGCCTGCGGCTGCGGCTGGACCGCCACGCCCCGGGCAGCCCCGGCACCGTGATCCTGCAGGCCCCCGACCCCGAGGCCTGGCCCGCGCGGCTGATGACCAGCCCCGGCGGCACCCGGGTCGAGGTCGAGGATCTGCACCCCCCCGTCACCATCCCCGCCACGCAGCACGAATTCGCCGTGCGCCGCCTGGCCGATGGCGCGCCCTGGGTCGTGGGCCGTGCCGGGATGCTCTACCGCGACCTCGTGCCCTCGCGGCTTGGCGGCGCGATGATCGCCAGCCACATCCGCATCCCCGACGGCGGCCCGGTGCCCGACATGGTGCATTACCACCGCGTGGGCTTTCAGCTGATCTTCTGCCTGAACGGCTGGGTCGATGTGGTGTATGAGGATCAGGGCCCCCCGATCCGCCTGACCCCCGGCGACTGCTTCATCCAGCCGCCCGAGATCCGCCACCGCGTGCTCCAGGCCTCGGACGGGATCGAGGTGATCGAGATCGGCGTGCCGGCCGAACATGTCACCCAGATCGACCACGACATGACCCTGCCCACCCCGCATCTGCGCCCCGACCGCGAATGGCAGGGCCAGCGCTTCGTCCACAATGTCGCCGCCGGCGCCGCCTGGGCGCCGCATCGCCTGCCCGGCTTCGTCGCGCGCGACACCACCATCGCCGCCAATACCCATGACGTGGCGGGCGTGCTGGTCCTGCGCCCCGATGGCGGCCCCACAGGCCCCGCGCGCCATTCCGGCGACATCCTCTTCACCTATGTCATCCGCGGCGGGCTGGACCTGACCGCCCGGGGCCAGGCCCCGGTGCGCCTGGCCGCGGGCGATGCCTTCGTCACGCCGCCGGGCCTTGCCACCCATCTGCACGGCGCCACCCCCGATCTCGAACTGCTCGAGGTCGCGCTGCCCGCCCGGGTTCCCACCGAACTTCTCTGACCCCCCCTTCCTCTTGACCCAAATACCCCGGGGGTGCGGGGGC
>JACXUX010000228.1 GCA_014763725.1 Rhodobacterales bacterium | reverse complement strand
CAGCCGCGACGGCGGTGGCGGGGGCCGTGGGCTTCGTGGGCCTGGTCGTGCCGCATGTGCTGCGCCCGCTGGTGGGGGCGCGGCCGTCGCGGCTGTTGCCGGCGGCGGCGCTGGGCGGGGCGGCGCTGGTCCTGGCCGCGGATCTGGCCACGCGGCTGATCGCGCCCGACCGCGACATCAAGCTGGGCGTGCTGACCGCGCTGGTGGGGGCGCCGGTGTTCCTGCAGCTGATCTGGCGCCTGCGGGCCGAGGCGGCATGACCCTGCTGCGCATCGACCACCTGACCGTGCGGCGCGGGCACTGCCCGGTGGTGGACGACGTGTCGCTGACCGTCGCCGCGGGCGAGGTGGTGGGCCTGATCGGCCCCAACGGTGCGGGCAAGACTACCTTGATGCGGGCCGCGCTGGGGCTGATGCCGCATCGGGGGACCAGCAGCCTGGCGCAACTGGCGCCCGCGGCCCGCGCCCGCGCCGCGGCCTTCCTGCCCCAGGGGCGAGAGGTCGCCTGGCCCGTGACGGTGGCCGATCTGGTGGCGCTGGGCCGGGCGCCCTGGGCGCGCGATGCGGCCGCCGACCGTGCGGCGGTCGACCGGGCCATCGCGCGCATGGGGCTGGCGGCCCAGCGCGACCGGCCGGCCACGGCGCTGTCGGGGGGCGAACAGGCGCGCGCGCTGATCGCCCGGGTGCTGGCGCAGGACACGCCCCTGCTGATCGCGGATGAGCCGGTGGCCGGTCTGGATCCCGAGGCGCAGCTGCGCACGCTGGCCGTGTTCGCCGATCTGGCGGCCGAGGGGCGCGGGGTGCTGCTGTCGATCCACGACCTGGGGCTGGCGGCGCGGGCCTGCACGCGGCTGGTGCTGATGCAGGCCGGGCGGATCGTGGCCGATGGCGCGCCCCGGGCGGTGCTGACGGCCGAGAACCTGGCCCGCGTGTTCCGCGTGCAGGGCCATCTGGCCGAGGTCGACGGCACCCCGCTGTTCCAGCCCTTGCGCGTGGTGGACTGAGCCGCCGTCAGCCCTGCCGTCAGCCCTGCCGCCGGGCCGGGCGCAGGTGCCGCAGCGCGCGGGTCAGCGCCTCGGGGTCGACGGGCTTGGTCACATAGCCGTCCAGCCCCAGCGCGCGGGCGGCGGCCTGGGGGTGGGCGCTGGCATCCGCCGTCATCGCGATCACCGGCACCCGGCCCGGCGCCCCCGGCAGGGCGCGGATCGCGGCCAGCGTGGCCGCGCCATCCATGCCGGGCATGTTCAGGTCCAGCAGCACCGCGTCGATGCCGCCGGCGGCCAGGATCGGCAGCGCCTCGGCGCCGCTGGCGGCCTCGACCGCGGCGATGCCCTGCATCTGCAGATAGGTCCGCGCAACCAGCCGGTTCGTGGCGATGTCGTCGATCACCAGCACCCGGTTGACGGGCGGCAGGGCAGGGGCCTGCGGGGGCTCGGGCTGGGCCGCCTGCGCCGCGGGCCCGATCCCGATGGTCAGCAGGAAGCGCGCGCCCGGCCCGGGCTGCGGCAGCAGAACCAGATCGCCGCCCAGCTGGCGCGCCAGGTCGGTGTTCTGCTCGAGGTAGGCATGCAGCTCGCGCTGCTCGAGATAGGCCTCACGCGCCTGCTGCGCGGCGCGGGCCGCTTCATCCTGAGGGCGCTGCCCGAGCCGGGTGCCCGCGCCTGATGCCCGCGCGTGGTGCCTGTGTCTTCCGTTTTCCTGGCGTCCCGCCTCGCGCGCCCGACCAGGCGCCGGGGCTTGCGCGCGGGGCGGGTTTGGCAGCCGGGGCATTGCGAAACGATCCGGGGCGACTGTTTCCACCGATGCGACAAATGTCCCGGCTTTTCCGCTCCCTGCCGGGATTGGGGCTCGCAGATCCGAGCAGAATCGCAGAAACTCGCCCCATACCGGGCCACATTTCATCAGGAGAGCATTCATGCAGGACAGGTTCAGCGAAGGCTTCGTGATCGTCGGACTTTCGGGCCGGGTGCGCAATGACGACCCGGCGGGGATCGGCGCGCTCTGGGCGCAGTTTCAGGCCGACCCGCCGCGCCTGCGGCTGGGCGATCAGGCCGCGCCCGAGGTGATCTGCCTCTATCACGACTATGACGGCAGCTTCACCGATCCCTATCGGATGACGATTGGCCACGCTGTGCCGGCCGCGGCGCCGGTGCCCGAGGGGCTCTTTCGGGCCGAGGTGCCGGCGCAGCGGATGGCCGTCTTGGACGCCACGGGACCGCAGCCGCACAACGTGATTGCCCAGTGGCAGGCGATCTGGGCTGAAGAGACGGCCGGCGGGCTCGACCGCGCCTATCGCGCGGACTTCGATCTTTACGACGCCGCGCAGCCGGATCTGGTGCGGATCCATGTCGGGCTGCGCGACGCCTGAGCGCGTCCGCCGCAGATCCGAACAGCCCGCCAAAAAGGGACGGGGGCAGCCTGCCCGCCGCAGACCGCCCCCGCAGGCACCGCCGCCCCGCCCGGGCACCGGTGCCACCGCTCAGGGCCGGGGGGATGAAGCCCGCGCCTCGAGCGTATCGGCGACCACCTCTTGCAGGGCGATCATCATCAGATCCGCCTGCGCGCGGAACTCGGCCATCGCGGCCTCGAGCGCGGGCCGCTCGAAAGGCTGCGCCATGCCCGCCTCGACGACACGGATCCGCGCGGCGACCAGTGCCTGCATCGCGGGGCGCAGCGTCTGGGCATTCGCCTCTACCGCCGCCCGCAGCGCCCGGCGTTCGGGGCGCGGAAAGAGCGCGGTTTCGGCCGAGCCGCCCAGAACCTCGTGGCGCAGCGACTGAAACCGCGCCACCGCGCCGATCGCCAGCGCATTGCCCGCCAGCGAGACCGCCAGCACCGCGATCAGGATCATCCGGCCCGCATCGCGCCGCTGCCGCGCCCGGGGGCTGTGCCCGTCCTCCATCAGAACCCTCCCAAACCCATGAGATCGCGCATCGTGATCACCGCCAGCATCTCTTCGCCGCCAATGAGCGGCATCACGACATAACCAAGGCCCACAAGCGCCAGCAGCCCGGCCGAGACCCCGGCGGCCAGCGGGGCGGGGGCGGCGAGCACCTCGGCCAGATGCTCGAACCGGCTCTCGGGGCGCTCGGCCAGACGGCTGAGCACCGCACGGCTGAGCATCGCCGTATCGCTTTCCCCGGCGCCGATCAGCTGCGCCAGATCGCGGTCGAAGGCCGCATCCGCGGCTGGATCGTGGCTTTCCCGAGGGGTCATCGCATCGCTCCTTGCTGACCTGGTCATTCTCTCCTCCCCGACATCACTCTTGCCCCCCTTGGCGGCTCCTCCACCGCCTCAGGGGATCCCGGTTCCCTCCAGCGCGCGGCGCAGATTGGCCCGCGCCCGCACCAGCAATTGCTCGACCGCGCCCGGGCCCACGCCCATCGCCGCCGCGATCTCGGCGGTGCTCATTCCGCCCGCCGCCCGCAGCAAGATCGCCTCGCGCTGGCGCTCGGGCAGGCCCTCCATCGCCGCCCGCGCAAGCCCCAGCCGCTGGCGCGCATCGAGCGCCTCCTCCGCGCCGGGCGCCTCGTCCTCGGGGTCGGGCGCCGCCTCGAGCCCGAGGAAGCGCCGCACCCCGATCCGGCGGTTGCGGTCGATGCACAGATTGACCGCGATCCGCCAGATCCAGGTCGAGACCGCCGCCCGGTCCGGGTCATAGCGGCTGGCCTGACGCCAGACCCGCAGGAACACCTCCTGCGCCACGTCCTCGGCCTCGGCGCCGTTGCGCAGGGCCTGACGCGCATAGGCGGTGAGGCCGGGGCCGTAAAGCGCGATCAGCCGCCCGAGCGCGCCCCGATCGCCGCCCGCCAGCGCCGCCATCAGCGCCACCGCCTCGCTTGCCCTGTCCTGTTGCGCCACGCGCCCCCGCTTCCCGGCGCCGGTGCCGGTTGTCCTGCTTCGAAGTTAACCCCGCCGTCCGCTGGGGGAAAGCGGACGGCGGGCGGCCCCGGCGGCCCCCGGATGGACCGCCGTTCCGGGTGCCCTCAGCGCGTGACCGTCACCAGACGGCTGCGCGTTGCGCTTTCCCCCGAGGGGCCGGAGCGGGTCACGGTGGTGGACGATGACCCGGCTTGCGTGGTGCGGTCGCGCGTCTTGGTCGCGCTTTGCCCGCTTGCGGTGGTGGCGGTGCTGACGACGGAGCAATTGGCGGTGCCATTGGCGCGGTCGCAGCTGCGGTCGCGCTGGACGGTGCCGCCATTGCCGGTGGTGACCGTGACGCTTTGCGCCGCGGCCGGCAGGGCCAGCGCAAGCGGCAGCATCAGAGCGGCGACAAGTTTGAGCGTTTTCATGGGTTTACCTCTCGAAGTTCACGAGGGTCTCAGTTGCCCGCCTGCGCGATGAAACGCGCGATGCGGTCGAATTCGGCGGCGCTCAGCTGGCCGTCGCGATTGCGGTCGGCCATGTCGAAGCCGCGGGTCTGCGCGGTATATTCGGCCAGAGTGAGCTGGCCATCGCCATTGGCATCCTGGCTCCAGATCCGCTCGTCGGCCTGCATCTGGCGGTTGCCGGAGCCTGCGCGATTGGAGGCCTGACGCGCGGCCTCGATCTCGGCCCGGGTCACGGTGCCGGACTGGTCGGCGTCGATGCGCGCGAACATCTCGCGGCGCAGCGCAAGGAATTCCTCGCGGCTGATCGCGCTATTGCCATTGGTGTCGAGCCGCTGGAAAGCGGTTTGGGCGACGCCAGGTCCCGCGCTCAGCGCCAGTCCGAGGCCGAGGACCAGGGCCCGGAGCGGGCGCCGGGCACGGCTTTGGGGAAACTTGGGGGGCATCGCTTGCTCCGTTGGTTGCAGATATCCGTGATACGCAGGGCGCCGTTGCCCCCTACGG
>JACXUX010000227.1 GCA_014763725.1 Rhodobacterales bacterium | reverse complement strand
GCGCAGCATGGCGCGCGCGCCGCAGCGCGGCAAGCCCGCGCGGCCCGGCACGCTACCACCGCCCCGTGGCCGACTGCCACATCAGCCGCCCGCGCCGGGCGAATTCCGACAGGCCCAGCCGCCCCTGCGCCACCGCGCCCGGGTCGCGCAGCACCTGCGCCAGCAGCGGCCCCGCCTGCCAGCCCGGCAGCAGCGCCGGCGCCGCGGCGCGCGGCAGCACCCCACGCCCCGCCCGCGCCTGCGCCAGCGCGTCCAGCCCCGCGCGCGCCAGATCGGCGGGGTCGGCGCCCTCGGGCAGCGGATGGCGCCCGCGCGCCACCAGTTCGGGCACCGCCCGAAGGAAGGCCGCCGTCCCCGCCGCGCGCGCATAGGCGCGCACCGTGCCCTCGGCCGCCGCGGGCGCGCCCAGGGCCTGCGCCGACAGCCACATCAGTCCGCCCGCGGTCTCGTCCAGATAGGCCGTCAGCGCCGCGGCATCGTCAAAGGGTTCGGTCCAGACGTCCCAGCGCCGCGCGGCGGCCAGCCGGTCCAGCACCGCCAGCGGCAGACCCGCCTCGGCCATCAACTCGGCCAGGGGGGTCATCACCTCATGCGCGCGGACCCGGCCCCGGGCGGCGTCCTCGAGCGCGTCGCGCCACCATTGCAGGCGCATCTCGGCGATCATCGGCTCGCGCGCGGCCCAGGGCGCGCGGGCCAGTTCCAGGTTCAGCGCGAACAGCGGCAACAGCCGCGCCCGCGCCGCCACCGGCGCGGCCAGCAGCGCGGCCCAGCGGTCGGGGTCGCCGCGCGCGACCAGGGCGGCACAGGCCTCCAGGCTCATCTGGGCGCCACCACGGTCAGGTAATAGCCGTAGTCGTCGCCATGGGTGCGCCACAGGTCGATCTCGGCCTGGTGGTCGTCCAGCATGGCGGTCAGGGCGGCATCGGCCCCGGGGCGCAGCGCGGCCACCCGCGCGGCCAGCGGGTCGTAATAGGCGGCCCAAGCCGCCTGCCCCAGCCAGCGCGCCCCCAGCACCCGCCAGGCCAGCGCCTCGATCCGCGCCAGATGGCCGGGCAGGTCCTGCATGTCGGGATATTCGCGCGCCCAGAAGTCGCGCGTGACCGCCGCCGGCCGCGGCGTGCGCCACAGACAGTCGGAAAAGGCCACCGCGCCGCCGGGCGCCAGATGCCCGGCCCAGGCGGCCAGCGCCGCCGGCACCCCCGGCCCATAGGCCGCCCCCGCCGACCAGATCAGGTCGAACAGCCCCGGCGGGTCCAGCATGTCGCCCACCAGCGCCCGGACCCCGGGCTGTGCCGCGCGGAGGCGGTCGATGAAGGGCGCATGCAGGTCCATCGCCACCAGGTCGGCCGCCGGCCGCAGCCGCGCCAGCACCGCGCAGTCGGCCCCCGGCCCGCAGCCGGCATCCAGGATGCGCGCCCGGTCCGGCGTGCCCGCCACCGCCAGCGCCCAGGTAAGGCTTTCGGCATCGCCCGGCCCCTCGCGCGGCAGGTCGGCGTGCAGGGCAAAGAACGGGTCCATCCGGCCTCTCCCTCAGACGGTCGGGGCGGGCGCGGCCATGGGGCGCATCCCGTCGCGGATCAGCTTCCACTGGATCGCATCCAGCAGCGCCTCGAAACTGGCATCGACGATGTTGGCGCTGACGCCCACCGTGCTCCACCGCCGGCCCTGGCCGTCCTCGCTGTCGATGATGACGCGGGTCACGGCCTCGGTGCCGCCCTGGGTGATCCGCACCTTGAAGTCGACCAGCCGCATGTCGTCGATCGAGGCCTGATAGGGCCCCAGGTCCTTGGCCAGCGCCTTGGCCAGCGCGTTCACCGGGCCGCGGTCATGGCCCTGGTCGTCCATGCTGTCGGACACCGACATCATCTTCTGCTCGCCGATCTTGACCACCACCACCGCCTCGGACAGGCTGATCATGTCGTCATAGCGGTTCTTGCGCCGCTCGACCGTCACGCGATAGCGCTTGACCTCGAAGAAGACGGGCAGCAGCCCCAGTTCCGCCCGCGCCACCAGGTCGAAACTGGCCTGCGCCCCGTCATAGGCATAGCCCTGATCCTCGCGCTGCTTGACGGTCTGCAGAATGCGCGCCAGCCGCGCGTCGCCCGGGGCGACCTCGATCCCCGCCTCGGCCAGGCGCGCGCGCAGGTTCGACTGGCCGGCCTGGTTCGACATCGGGATGATGCGTTCGTTGCCCACCGCCGCGGGGTCGATGTGTTCATAGGTGGCGGGATCCTTCAGGATCGCGCTGGCATGCAGCCCCGCCTTGTGGGCAAAGGCGCTGGCGCCCACATAGGGGGCGGCCCGCCGCGGCACCCGGTTCAGGATGTCGTCCAGCATCCGGCTGGTGCGGCGCAGGCCCTGCAGCGCGTCCGGCGTGACCCCGGTCCGCAGCCGGCCGGCATAGGGCGGCTTCAACAGCAGCGTGGGGATCAGCGTCGTCAGATTGGCATTGCCGCAGCGTTCGCCCAGCCCGTTCAGCGTGCCCTGCACCTGCCGGCAGCCGGCGTCGATCGCGGCCAGGGAATTGGCCACGGCATTGCCGGTGTCGTCATGGGCATGGATGCCCAGCCGCGCCCCCGGAATGCCCGCCGCGATCACCGCGTCGACCACGCGCCCCACCTCGGCCGGCAGCGTGCCGCCATTGGTGTCGCACAGCACCGCCCAGCGCGCCCCGGCCTCGATGGCCACCTGCAGACAGGCCAGCGCATAGCCCGGATCGGCGCGCCAGCCGTCGAAGAAATGCTCGGCATCGAACAGCGCCTCGCGCCCGCGGGCCACGACATGGGCGATGCTGTCGCGGATCGCGGCCAGGTTCTCCTCGCGCGTGATGCCCAGCGCGGTCTCGACGTGAAAGACATGCGTCTTGCCCACCAGACAGACCGCGGGCGTGCCCGCATCCAGCACCAGCGCCAGCACGTCGTCGTTGCCGGCCGACCGCCCGGCGCGCCGGGTCATGCCAAAGGCCGTCATGGTCGCGCGCGTGGCCGGCGCCTCGCGGAAGAAGGCGCTGTCGGTCGGATTGGCGCCGGGCCAGCCGCCCTCGATGTAATCCACCCCCAGCGCATCCAGCGTGCGCGCGATCTGCGCCTTCTCGGCGGTCGAGAACTGCACCCCCTGGGTCTGCTGGCCGTCGCGCAGCGTGGTGTCATAGATCCACAGCCGATCGTCCGCCCCTTCCTCTTGACCCAAATACCCCGCGGGGGTCCGGGGGTGCGAAACCCCCGGCGCGCCCTCCGCCGCTGCAGGCCCGCCCGCCGTCATTCCCGCGCCTCCCCTTCCTCCAGCGCGGCCAGCCGCGCCGGATCGAACCCGGGGCCGGGCCGCAGCTCGACCCCCGCCTTCGACATCCGCACCTCGACCCCCGCCGCGGTCAGCGCGGCCTTCAGCGCGTCGACCTGCGCGAAGTCCTTCGTGGCCAGCGCCGCCGCGCGCAGCGCCCCCAGCCGCGCGGTCAGCGCGGTCAGGTCGGCGGACGGCGCCTCGGCCCAGGCGCCCATCGCCGGCTCCAGCAGCCCCATCAGCCGGGCCGAGGCCACCAGCCCCGGCACATCCCCCGCCGCGGCCAGCGCATGCAGCGCGGCCAGCGCGCCCGCCGTGTTCAGGTCGCAGGCCAGCGCGTCCACCACGGCGGGCGCGGGGCTTGCCGCGGGCTCGATGCCCGCGGCAAGCCCTCGCCAGCGCCGCAGCGTGGCCTCGGCCTGGCGCGCCTTGTCCTCGGTCCAGTCCATCGGGCTGCGGTAATGCGTCATCAGCATGACCAGCCGGATCACCTCGCCCGGCACGCCGCGGTCCAGCAGGTCGCGGACGGTGAAGAAATTGCCCAGGCTCTTGGACATCTTGCGCCCCTCGACCAGCAGCATCTCGTTGTGCAGCCAGTAGTTGGCGAACCCCGCGCCGGGATGGGCGCAGGCGCTCTGGGCGATCTCGTTCTCGTGGTGGGGGAACTGCAGGTCGATGCCGCCGCCGTGGATGTCGAAGGCCGGGCCCAGCAGCGCCTCGCTCATCGCGCTGCATTCGATGTGCCAGCCGGGCCTGCCGCGGCCCCAGGGGCTGTCCCAGCCGGGCAGTCCGGCGTCCGAGGGCTTCCACAGCACGAAGTCCATCGGGTCTTCCTTGAAGGGCGCGACCTCGACCCGGGCGCCCGCGATCATGTCGTCGACCGACCGGCCCGACAACCGGCCGTAATCGGCATAGGACCGCACGCGGAACAGCACATGGCCGTCGCGCGCATAGGCATGGCCGCGGTCGATCAGCCGGCCGATCATCGCGATCATGCGGCCGATGTAGTCGGTCGCGCGCGGCTCATGGCTGGGGCGCAGCGCGCCCAGCGCGTCCATGTCGGCGTGATACCAGGCGATGGTCTCCTCGGTCCGGGCGCGGATCAGATCTTCCAGCGTGCCGGGCGCGCCGGCCTGGCGGCGGCGAAGCGCCTCGGCGTTGATCTTGTCGTCGACGTCGGTGAAGTTGCGCACATAGGTGACGTGATCCGCGCCATAGACATGGCGAAGCAGGCGGAAGAGCCCGTCGAAGACCACCACTGGCCGCGCATTGCCCAGATGCGCCCGGTCATAGACCGTGGGGCCGCAGACATACATCCGCACGTCCGACGGGTCGATGGGCACGAAGTCCCGGTCCGAACGGGTGCGCGTGTCGTGCAGGCGGATCGTGGTCATGGCGGCCCTCGTGGATCTGGCGCTGGCCTAGCCCATTTCGCGGCAAAGGGAAACCGGCCAGCCCATCCCCGGGCGGGGCACGCGCGCCCCGGGGCCGGGCGCTGCGGCGCCGTCGCGGGCCGGGGGTTTCACACCCCCGGACCCCCGTGGGATATTTGG
>JACXUX010000226.1 GCA_014763725.1 Rhodobacterales bacterium | reverse complement strand
GGGCAGGGGGGCGTCGGGCATCGCGGGATCCTTTCGCCCGCCTGATAGCCTGCCGCGGCGGCGGGGGCCACCCGGGCGCGGCCCGGATCCTGCGCAATCGGTGGTCCGGCGGCGGCGGGCCTCAGCCCGGGATGTCAAAGCCCGGCGGGGCCAGTTCGAACCCCTCGAACCGGAAGCCGGGGCTGACGGTGCAGCCCACCAGCGTCCAGTCGCCCAGGCTGGCCGCGGCCTGCCAGTGATGGGCGGGCACCACGGCCTGCACCGCCTGGGTCAGCGGATCGCCGCCCAGCCGGATGCGGCGCACAGGCCCCGCGGCCCCCGCCGCCAGGCGCAGGTCCAGGGCCGCGCCCGCGTGCCAGTGCCAGATCTCGGCCGCATCCACCCGGTGCCAGTGGCTGGCCTGCCCCGCCGTCAGCAAAAACAGGATCGCCGTCCCCGCCGACCGTTCGCCGGGCGCGGCGGGGGCGACCCAGGTCTGGCGATACCAGCCGCCCTCGGGGTGGGGGGCCAGGTCCAGTTGCGCGATGATCCGGTCGGCGGTGGTCATGGATGTCGTCCCCTTGCCCCGTCAGGTCGCGCGCAGGATAGGCGGCGGCCGCGCCGCGCGCCAGCCTGCGGCAGGGGCAAGGAGGCCGGGATGATCGCGCTTCTCGACGGCGGCATGGGGCAGGAACTGCTGGCGCGGTCGGGCGATGCGCCCACGCCGCTTTGGGCCACGCAGGCGATGATGGACCACCCGGGCCTGGTGCAGGCGGTGCATGCGGATTACTTCGCTGCCGGTGCGGCGGTGGCCACGACCAACACCTATGCCATCCACCGCGACCGGCTGATCCGGGCGGGAATCCCCGACCGCTTTGGCCCCCTGCACGCCCAGGCCCTGGCCGAGGCGCAGGCCGCCCGCGCGGCCCATGGCCGGGGCCGGATCGCAGGGTCGATCGGGCCGCTGGTGGCAAGCTACCGGCCCGAGACGCATCCGCCCCATGACATCGCGGTGGCCGCCTATGCCGAGGTGGCGGCCATCCTGGCCCCCGCGGTCGACGTGATCCTGGCCGAGACGATCGCGTCCCTGGCCCAGGCCCGCGCGGTGCTGCAGGCCGCGCTGCCCGCGGGGCGGCCGGTCTGGCTGTCGGTCACGGTGGACGACCGCGACGGATCGCGCCTGCGGTCGGGCGAGCGGGTGGCCGAGGTGGCTGCCCTGGCCCGCGACGGGGCCGCGGCCGTCCTTGCCAATTGCAGCGCGCCCGAGGCGATGGCCGCGGCACTCGACGCTCTGACTGCGGCGGGCCTGCCCTATGGCTGCTATGCCAACGGCTTTCGCCAGATCACCGCGGATTTCCTGAAGGACGCCCCCACGGTCGACGCGCTGGAGGCGCGGCCCGAGATGGTGCCCGAGCTTTATGCGCAGTTCGCCGCGCATTGGGCCGGGCAGGGGGCCACGATCCTGGGCGGCTGCTGCGAGACGCGCCCCGCCCATATCGCCGCCATGGCCGACCGGCTGCGCGGGCTGGGCTATCGGCTGGACTGGAGCGTGTCGCGGTCATTCGGGTTTGTATCCTGCGGCGACGAAGTAGTTGAAGCATTCGTCCTCGGTGAAGAGATCACAGACGGCACCAACGGCTTTCCATAGCTGATCGTAGGTTCGGGCCGCAGCTTTTCGGAGCAGGGTCTTGAGCTTGGCGAAGGCCATCTCGATCGGGTTGAGGTCGGGGCTGTAGGGTGGCAACGGCAGGAACCAGCAGCCGATGTCTTTGAGCACCTGTGCGGCCTTTGGGCTTTTGTGGCTGGACAGATTGTCCAGGATGATCACGTCGCCGGGCTGCAGGGTGGGGGCGAGCTGGGTCTCGACATAGCGGTCGAAGAGGTCGCGGTTGATCGGGCCGTCGATCACCCAGGGTGCATCGAGGCGGTCATGGCGCAGGGCGGCGATGAAGGTCTGTGTGTGCCAGTGGCCGAAGGGCGCGTGGTCAACCAGCCTTTCCCCGCGCGGGGCCCAGCCGGTGGTCTTGGCCATGTTTGTCTTGACGGAGGTTTCGTCAATAAAGCCGATCCGCGTCAGCATGTTGGCCATGAAGGGCTGGCGCCGGGTGATCCAGATGTGACGCGCCGCTGCGACCTCGGGTCGCTTCTGTTCGACGGCTTGCAGGTCTTTTTTGTGCGTCAGCCCAAGCTCGCGCAACAGCCGCCAGACCGAGCCGCGATGCACCGCCATGCCATGCGTCGCGGCGATCTCGGCGGCCAGCCCGGCGGTCGTCAGATCCCGCTTCTCGGCAATCCGGCGGGCAACCCAGTCCTTCAGGGAAGACAGCTTGCCATGCCCGCCGCCATTGCCCTGGGCCTTCGGCGCGAGACCCCCGGTCGCCTTCATCAGCTTGACCATATCGTTGACGAACTTGACCGAAACCTTGAACCGCGCCGCCGTCGCCCGGTGCGTGTTCCCCTCCGCCACATGGTCCACTACCCGCTGCCGGAGCTCTGCAGGATGCGGCTTTCCCATCATCGACCCCCATATCTGCCTCAACAGCAGGGAATCATGTATCAAGCCATAAGGGAATCCTGAATCGCAATGGCCGCGACACGCTCTAGCGGCCGGATCAGCCGAGCGCGTCGAGGATCCGCGCGGCCTGATCCCGCGGGTCGGCCAGCGGCGCGCGATCCTCGCCGGGGAAGAAGCGGGCGCGGGTGGCCGTGGGCATGGGGTCGGGGGTGGCGATCACTACGCGCGGCCCGACGCGGACGGCTTCGGCCTGCCAGCTGCGGGCCAGCGCGATCTGGCCCGCCTTGGTCGCGCCATAGGCGCCAAAGAATGGCTGGCCGCCGCGCGGATCGTCCAGGAACAGCGCCGTGCCCGCGGGGGCCGCGCGCAGCAGCGGCTCGACCAGCGGGATCAGAAGCCCCGTGGCGCGCAGGTTGATGGCCACGGACTTCTCCCAGTCCTTGGGGTCGAGGTGGCCCGCGGGCGACAGCGGCGCGGCATGGATCGCGGCATGCGCCCAGAGGTCGACCCGGCCCCAGCGGTCGTGGATCGACCGGCAGAGATGGCGCATGGCGCCGTCGTCGGTGATGTCCAGCGGCGCGAGCGTCATGGCCCCCGGCGCGCCCGCGGCCCGGGCGCGGTCGTCGGCCTCCTCAAGCCCGCCCACGGTGCGGGCCACCGCCACCACCTGCCAGCCGCGCAGGACCAGCGTTTCGGCAAGCGCCGCGCCCAGGCCGCGCGAGGCGCCGGTGACGAGCGCGATGCGAGGAACCGGTTCGGGGCGGGAAGCGGGGGTCATCTGGGAAACCTTTCGCGGGCCGGAAGGCCGGGGGGCCGTCTGCCCCCCGGACCCCCCGAGGATATTTGTCCGGGAAGCAGGGGGGTACCGGGTCGTCTTCATTCGGCGGCCTTCATCTGGAAGCCCTTTTCGATCATGTCCGAGGGGGCCACCGGATATTCGCCCGAGAAGCAGGCGTCGCAATAGCGCGGGGCGGCGGGGTCGCGGCCCTGCGCCTCGCCCGCGGCGCGGTAGAGGCCGTCGAGGCTGATGAAGCGCAGGCTGTCGACGCCGATCCAGTCGCGCATCTCGGGTTCGGACATGCGGGCGGCCAGCAGCTTGTCGCGGTCGGGGGTGTCGACGCCGTAGAAGCAGGGCCAGGCGGTGGGGGGGCTGGCGATGCGGAAATGCACCTCGGCCGCGCCGGCGTCGAGGATCATGTCCTTGATCTTGCGGCTGGTGGTGCCGCGCACGACGCTGTCGTCGACGAGGACGACCCGCCTGCCCTTGATCAGCGCGCGGTTGACGTTCAGCTTGAGCCGGACGCCCATGTTGCGGATCTGTTCGGTGGGCTCGATGAAGGTGCGCCCGACATACTGGTTGCGCACGATGCCGAAGGCGAAGGAGATGCCCGATTCCTGCGAGAAGCCGATGGCGGCGGGGGTGCCCGAATCGGGGACGGGGCAGACGAGGTCGGCCTCGACCGGGGCCTCGCGCGCAAGTTCGATGCCGATCGCGCGGCGGGTTTCATAGACCGACCGGCCGCCCAGGATGCTGTCGGGGCGGCTAAAATAGACATGTTCGAAGATGCAGAAGCGCGGTTTCGCGGGGGCGAAGGGGCGGCTGCTTTCGATGCGGCCGGATTCGATGACGACCATCTCGCCCGGGTCGATTTCACGCACGAAGTCGGCGCCGATGATGTCGAGCCCGCAGGTTTCCGACGACAGCACCCAGCCGTCATCGCCGATCCGGCCCAGGACCAGCGGGCGCACGCCCAGCGGGTCGCGCACGCCGATCAGTTTGGTGCGCGTCATGGCGACGACGCTGAAGGCGCCCTCGACCCGGCGCAGCGCGTCCTTCATCCGTTCGGCGATGGTCTTCTGGATCGACCGCGCCATCAGGTGGATGATGCATTCGCTGTCGGACGACGACTGGAAGATCGAGCCGCGTTCGATCAACTCGCGCCGCAGGGCGGTGGCATTGGTCAGGTTGCCGTTGTGGGCGATGGCCGCCCCGCCCATCGAGAATTCGCCGAAGAAGGGCTGCACGTCGCGGATGGCGGTCGCGCCCTTGGACCCGGCGGTGGAATAGCGGACATGGCCGATGGCCAGCGCGCCGGGCAGGGTCTGCATCAGGCTGGCATTGGTGAAGTTGTCGCGGACATAGCCGAAGCGGCGGGCCGAGTTGAAGCCGTGGTCGGGGTGGTAGGTGACGATCCCGCCCGCCTCCTGCCCGCGGTGCTGGAGCGCATGCAGGCCGAGCGCCACGAAATTCGCCGCATCGGTCACGCCGATCACGCCGAAGACGCCGCATTCCTCGTGCAGCCGGTCGTCGTCGAAGGGGTGCGAGAGGAAGGGGGCCATGGCG
>JACXUX010000225.1 GCA_014763725.1 Rhodobacterales bacterium | reverse complement strand
GGGAAGAACGGCTTCAACCGCTCCATCTGCGCGTCGGTCAGCCAGAAAAGGTTGCTCATCATCACCCCCGCAAGTTCGGGAGCTTGAATCACGCGGGCCAGGCCGCCTCAAGCAAATCAATGGGTCCTGACCCTAAGATCAGGCGCATGCATTTCGGCCAGGGCATGGGGATCAAGACGATCTGCCGTGCACTGAACCTGTCGAAGAAGGTCGTGAGGAAGGTGGTTAGGTCCGGGGCGACCGAGTTCAGCTACAAGCGCACGGTTCAACCGCGCCCGAAGCTGGGCGCCTGGCTGGCCGAACTGGACAGGCTTTTGGCGACCAACGCCGCCCGTGCCAGCCGGGAACGGTTGGCCCAGCGCCCGCGCGCAGGCCAGCCCCGCGATCCCCGATCCGATGACGGCCACCTCGATCATGCGGGCACCAGATCGTCCAGCAGGCGCGGGATCTGCTGACGCACCTTGAAGAAGCCCGCGGTTGCATGGGGCCAGATCGCGGCGTCCCAGTCGCGCCGCCATTCCGCCAGCACGATGCCGCGCGCGGTCAGGGCAGGGCCGGCCTCGGCCAACCAGTCGGCCAGGGGGCCGCGCGGCACATGGGGCGTGACGATCTGGGTCGCGCCCACGTCCGTGGCCCAGCGGGCCAGCGTGTCGGGGCCATCGGCGCGCAGGGCGCGCGCCGCAACACCCGCACGGGCGGCGGCATCGGCCAGGGCCTGATCCTCGAACGCGGCGACGGCGGGCGCCACGGCCAGCGGCGACCGCAGGTGGCTGGCCGCCAGGGTCGCCGCCCCGCGGATGTCCAGCCCCGTCCGGTCGAAGTCCTCGATCCGGCAGTCCTCTTCGGTGATCAGCAGCGCGGTGGGTCGGCCCGCCTGGGGCGCGGTCACCGGCCGCAGCGGCCGCAGCGGCGGCAGGCCGTCGGGTTCGGTCGCCTCCAGCCCCGCCACCACCTCGGCCAGGTCGCTGGCGCGGGGGGTGAAGCGGCCGTTGGTATAGGTGGCGATGTTGTCGGCGCGGGCCGGATAGGGCTTGCCCCGCGTATGCAGCCCCGCCACCCAGCGCCAGCCCAGCGTGTTCGAGGCCGGGTCGCCGTCCAGCAGATGGCGCAGGAAGAAATCCGCCCCCAGCCGCCAGGGCAGCCCCAGCGTGAAGATCCAGATCGAGGCGAACCACATCCGCGCGTGATTGTGCAGATAGCCGGTGTCCACCAGCTCGCGCGCCCAGGCGTCGAAACAGTCCAGCCCGGTCTGGCCGTCGGTCGCGCGCTCGATGTCCCGGCGCAGGCGGCGGTCGCGGTCCAGCGCGGCCAGATCGGCGTCGCGCCCCCGGACATAGCTGTCCCAGACCTGCGGGCGGCGTTCCAGCCAACCCTTGAAGTAGCTGCGCCAGATCACCTCTTCCACGAACTTTTCCGCATCCGCCGGGCCATGCGTGGCCAGGGCTGTGGCGACCACCTCCTGTTCCGTCAGCAGGCGGCGGCGGATCCAGGGCGACAGGCCCGACACCGCCCGGTGCCGCCCGGGGCCGTGGTCGTAATTCCGCCCGTTGGCATAGCGCCGCCCCATGGCGGGCACAAAGGCCGCCATCGCGGCCAGGCCATCGGCCCGGGTGCCGGAAAGGGTCTGTGTCATCGTCGTCCCGTCTGTGGTTCGCGCGGCAACCTGTTGCGCGGGGCGCCGAAATCAATGCGCGGGGGCGGCGTTTCCGCGATGGCGCCCGACCAGCGCGGCCAGATCGACCCGCGCCCTCAGCCGCGCGGCCAGCAGATACATGCCGCCGATCTTGCGGTGCAGGAACAGCGTGTCGGCCGGGGGCACATGCAGCAGATCGCGGTCTGTGCCGATCGCCAGGCCCATCGCCCGCAGCCGGTCGGGCAGGTCGGACTGGGCAAAGTCAAAGGGCTGCGGCTGGCGGAACGGCGCCATGGCGGTGTCGAACATCCGCAGGATCAGATCCCGATGCGCAGGCGCGGTCGCGGCGCCGAAATACCCGATCCGCAGCATCGCCTGCGCGGTCCGGTCGCGGTCGCCCGCCAGGCCCGCATCCAGCAGCGCGCGGAACGCCGCGGCCGTGTCGGGGTCGATGGCCCGCACCGCGCCGAAGTCCAGCAGCACCAGCCGCCCCGTGTCGGGCCGGACGCGATAGTTGGCCAGGTTGGGGTCGGTCTGCATCGCGCCCAGGTCGAACAGCTCGCGCAGGACCAGGTCGATCAGCCGCGTGGCGGCCCGGTCGCGCAGGTCCTGCGGGGCCTGCTCCAGCGCCTCGATCGGGGCGCTGGGCACATGCGTCATGGCCAGCACCTGCCCGGTGCAAAGCGCGTCGTGCACCGCGGGCAGGACAAAGGCATCGTCCCCCGCCAGCCAGGCGCCAAAGCGGCGCAGATGCGCGGCCTCGGCCGTGTAGTCGGCCTCGTCATGCAGCTGGGCCTTGGCCGCCGTCAGCAGCGGCGCCAGATCCAGCCCCCGCGGCAGAAGCCCCGGCAGCCGCAGCAGCGTGGCGATGTTGTCCACATCGCTGTCGATGCTGGCGCGCACGCCGGGATACTGCACCTTGATCGCCAGCACCTGGCCATCGGGCAGCTCGGCGCGGTGGACCTGGCCGATCGAGGCGGCGGCAAAGGGGCGCACGTCGAACTGCCGGAACCTGGTGCGCCAGCCGCGGCCCCATTCGGCCTCCAGCACGCGCTGCAGCTGTTTCGGCGGCATCGGCCGGGCATCGTCGCGCAGCCGCGCCAGGATCGCGGTCAGCTCGGGCGGCAGCACCGTGCCGGTATCCATCGACAGCATCTGCCCCAGCTTCAGCGCGGCGCCGCGCATGTGCGACAGGCCCTCGGCCAGCTGCCGCGCATTGGCGGGCGTCAGCACCAGCCCGTGCAGGTCGGGCCGACGCCCCTGCGCCATCTGGCGCAGCCCACCGGCCACCACGCCCCCCGCGATGCCCGCGGCGATGCCGCCCATGTGCATCAGCCGCGCCGCCCGGCTGCCGGGCACCGCGGCGCCCCGATCCCCCGTTCCGTCCCTGTCCACCGCTGCCCCGCCCCTGTTGTCCCGGGCCTAAGGATGGGGCGCGCCCGCGGTTCGTAAAGCGGGGGCGCTGCGGCCTAATAGCCGCGCTGCCGGTCCACCAGGTGCAGCAGGGGCTCGCCCGCCAGCGACCGGCGGATGTTCTCGGCCACCACGCGGGCGGCGCTGGCGGGCCGCGTCTCGGCCGCGATATGGGGCGTCACGGTCACGCGGGGGTGGTGCCAGAACGGATGGTCGGGCGGCAGCGGCTCGGTCCGGAACACGTCCAGCGTCGCATGGCCGACCTGGC
This sequence comes from Rhodobacterales bacterium, assembly GCA_014763725.1. GTDB lineage: Bacteria > Pseudomonadota > Alphaproteobacteria > Rhodobacterales > Rhodobacteraceae > JACXUX01. The sequence goes on along the minus strand of JACXUX010000225.1, from coordinate 1,528 downwards.
CCGCATCCAGCGCGGCGATCAGCGCGGCCTCGTCGATCAGATGCCCGCGGCCGGAGTTGATCACCACCGCCCCCCGCGGCAGCCAGCCCAGCGTGCGGGCGTTCAGCAGATCCTCGGTATCCGGCGTGCGCGGCAGCAGGGTGACCACGATCTGCGCCCCGCCCAGCACGCGGCGCAGCCCGTCCTCGCCATGATCGGTGGGCAGGTCGGCCAGCGCCCGCGGCCGGCGCGCCCAGCCCGTCACCGGAAAGCCCAGCGCCGTCAGCGCGCGCGCACAGGCCAGCCCCAGATCGCCCAGCCCCAGCATCGCCACGGGGCGTTCGGCGGCCAGCGGCGGCACCACCGGCGCCCAGACCGGTTCGGTCCGCCGGATATGGGCATCCAGCCCCAGATGGTGGCGCAGCACCTGGCCCGTCACCCATTCCACCATGCCCTGCGTCAGCGCGGGGTCCACCATCCGGCACAGCGGCTGGGTCAGCGTGGGGTTGGCCACGATCCGTTCCACCCCCGCCCACAGGCTCAGCACCGCCCGCGCCCGGGTGAAGGCCGAAAAATCCGGCGCCGCCCCGCCCGGGGCATAGATCAGAAAGTCGACCGCCCCAGGGTCGGGGCAGTCGGGCGACAGCGCGGCCGCAACCCCCGCCTCGGCCAGCGCCGTGCGCAAGGGCGCCTCATACGCGGCCCACAATGCGGCCGGCGCCGCGAACCAGATCGTGACCAACCCTGTCCCCTTCCTCTTGATCCAAATACCCATCCGGCCGCGACATCAGCGCGGACGGTGGATATGCGCGCTCTGCACCACGCCAAAGCCCAGCATCAGCACCATCACCGCCGACCCGCCATAGGACAGGAACGGCAGCGGCACCCCCACCACCGGCGCCATCCCCATCACCATCGACAGGTTCACCGCCAGATACAGGAAGAAGGTGCAGCCGATCCCGATCAGCACCAGCTGGCTGAACCGGTCCCGGTTCTGGAAGGCCGAGACAAAGCAGAAGAAGATGATCAGCCCATAGATCACCAGCAGCGAAAAGGCCCCGATGAAGCCGAACTCCTCGGCCAGCGTGGTAAAGATGAAGTCGGTGTGCTTTTCCGGCAGGAAGTTCAGCCGGCTCTGCGTGCCCTGCATGAACCCGCGCCCGGTCCAGCCGCCCGATCCCAGCGCGATCTTGGCCTGGGTGATGTTGTAGCCCGCCCCCAGCGGATCGTTCGACGGGTCGAGGAAGGTGTCGATCCGGCGATACTGGTAGTCGTGCAGCAATTGCCAGGCGGTGCCGCGCGATCCCAGAACCGCCCAGACCGCCGCCGCCCCGGCGCCGATGACGGTGGCGAAATAGGCCCAGTGGACGCCCGCGACGAACATCACCGCGGCCCCGGTGATCACGATCAGCAGCGCGGTGCCCAGGTTCGGCTGCGCCAGGACAAGGCCCACTGGCAACAGGATCAGCGCCACCGGCACCAGCACCCACAGCGGGTGCGAGATGCGCCTTGCCGTCAGCCGGTCGTAATAGGCGGCCAGCACCATGAC
>JACXUX010000224.1 GCA_014763725.1 Rhodobacterales bacterium | reverse complement strand
GCCTCACGCGCGCGCAGATAGGTCTGGTAGTCGTCAAAGCCCACGCCGCTGTCGGGCACCACCGGCGCACAGGCCGTCAGCGCCGCCAGAACCAGCCCCGAGATCGCCACGCTCCGCATCGTCATGCCCCCAGAAGGATCGGATCGGCCCCTACCACCATTTCGCGGGCCTGGCCACAAAGCCGGACGCGCGTTCCAGCACATGGGCGTGATTGAGCAGATCGGCCTCGGCCCAGGGGCGGCCGATCAGCTGCAGGCCCAGCGGCAGGCCCTGCCCGTCCAGCCCGGCGGGCACCGCGATCGCCGGCAGGCCGGCCAGGTTCACCGTCACGGTGAACACGTCGTTCAGATACATCTGCACCGGATCGGCATTCGCCATCTCGCCCAGGCCGAAGGCGGCCGAGGGCGTGGCAGGCGTCAGGATCGCGTCCACGCCCTCGGCAAAGACCGTCTCGAAATCGCGCTTGATCAGGGCGCGCACCTTGCGGGCGCGGTTGTAGTAGGCGTCGTAGAAGCCGGCCGACAGCACATAGGTGCCCACCATGACGCGGCGCTGCACCTCGGGGCCGAAGCCCTCGGCCCGGGTCTTTTCATACATCTCGATGATGCCGTCGCCCTGCGCCAGCTTCGCGCGGTGGCCGTAGCGCACCCCGTCATAGCGCGCCAGGTTCGACGAGGCCTCGGCCGGGGCGATGACGTAATAGGCCGGCAGCGCGTATTTCGTATGCGGCAGGCTGATGTCGCGCAGGATCGCGCCCGCATCGCGCAGCATCTCGGCGCCGCGGTGCCACAGCGCCTCGATCTCGGCCGGCATGCCGTCCATACGGTATTCGCGCGGGATGCCGATGACCTTGCCGCGGATGTCGCCGGTCAGCGCGGCCTCGAAATCGGGCACGGGGATGTCGGCGCTGGTGGAATCCATCGGGTCGTGCCCGGCCATGGCCTGCAGCAGGATGGCGCAGTCGCGCACCGATTTCGCCATCGGCCCGGCCTGATCGAGGCTGGAGGCAAAGGCCACGATGCCCCAGCGGCTGACGCGGCCATAGGTCGGCTTGATGCCGGTGATGCCGGCAAAAGCCGCGGGCTGGCGGATCGACCCGCCGGTGTCGGTGCCCGTGGCGCCCAGGCACAGATCGGCCGCCACCGCCGCCGCCGACCCGCCCGAGGATCCGCCGGGCGTCAGCAGCCGGTCGTCGATGCGCCAGGGATTGACCGCGTTGCCGTAGCAGCTGGTTTCGTTGCTGGATCCCATGGCGAATTCGTCCATGTTCAGCTTGCCCAGCATCACGGCGCCCGCCTCGAACAGGCGGCGGGTAACGGTCGATTCGTATTCGGGGCGGAAGCCGCGCAGGATGTTGCTGGCCGCCTGGCTGGGCACGCCGCGGGTGCAGAACAGGTCCTTGATGCCCAGCGGGATGCCGCACAGGTCGGGCGCCCCGCCCGCCGCCAGCCGTGCGTCGGCCGCGCGGGCCTGATCCAGCGCGATCTCGGGCGTCTTGTGGACAAAGGCATTCAGCGTGTCGCCCGCGTCGATCGCGGTCAGGCAGGCCATGGTCAGGTCGACCGCCGTCAGGTCGCCCGCGCGCAGCGCGTCGCGGGCCTGGGCGATGGTCAGTTCGTTGGCATTCGCGGGGACGTTCGTCATTCCACCACCTTGGGCACGGCAAAGAAGCCTTCGCGCGCATCGGGCGCATTCGCCAGAACCTGGGCCTGGATGTTGCCGTCGGTCACCACGTCGGCGCGCCGCTTCAGCCGCATCGGCGTGACCGATGTCATCGGCTCGACCCCGGTCACATCCACCTCGTTCAGCTGTTCCATGAAGGTCAGGATGCCCGACAGCTGCCCGGCCAGGCGCGGCAGATCGGCCTCGTCCACACGGATGCGGGCCAGTTTCGCCACGCGGCGCGCGGTGTCGATGTCGATGGACATGGAACCCCCTTGTTTCGATGAACCCTGACCGTTTAGCCCCCGCCCCCGGACTGCGCAAGCGGGCAGCGCCGGTCACCCGCCGGCCGCGGCATGGCGGCGCCAGACCTCGATCATCCAGCCCAGCATCAGCGCGTTCAGCAGATGCCACAGGAAATGCGTCCCCAGCGGCACCGCCGCACACAGCGCCTGATCGACCGACCGCGCCGCCAGCGACAGGCACAGCATCCCCGCCCCCAGCGCCAGCCACCGCGCCGTGGCGGGCGCCCGGCCCCGCAGGATCGCGGCATAGGCGAGGATCAGCACCGGCACCGGCCAGTAGAAGGCCGAGACGGAAAACCCCGGCAGCGCGGCAAAGGCGGGTGTCAGCGCGGCCGCATAGGGGATGAACCCCAGCGTGACCACCCCCGCCACCCAGGGCCGCAGCCCCAGGAAGTCGCGGCTGGCGGCGAACAGATACAGCAGGATGAAGGCCACGATCGGCAGCACATCCATCAGCCCGGTCAGCCGGTTGGCATGGGTGTGGAACAGATAGCTGCCCAGCCCGATCGCCGCCAGCACCAGGGCCATCGCCCGCCCCATCGGCCGGCCCGCGCAACGCCGCCACATCACCGCCGCCGCCAGCACGAAGGCCGCGTTGGTCACCGCATTCACCGGCTCGGCCCAGTAGCCGGGGCCCAGTCTCTCGCAATAGCCGTCGACCTGTTCGAACCAGCCCATTCCCTTCACGCCCCCGTCGTCTAAAACCGGGATGTAGTCAGAAGATGGAGGGACGCAAATGAAGATCACCTGGCTTGGCCATTCCGGTTTCCGGATCGAGATCGAACAGGCGGTGCTGCTGGTCGACCCCTGGCTGACGGGCAACCCGATGTTCCCCACCGACCGGCGGGCCGAGGCGATCGCAGGGGCCACGCATGTGCTGCTGACCCACGCGCATGGCGACCATTCCGGCGATGCCACGGCCATCGCAGGCGAACTGGGCGTGCCGCTGGTCGGCATCTACGACCTGGTCACCTGGCTGAACGCGCAGACCGGGGTCGAGGTGCTGGGCTTCAACAAGGGCGGCACCGTCACGCTGGGCGGTGCCCGGGTCACCATGGTGACGGCCAGCCATTCCTCCACCATCGCCGGGCCGAACGGCCTCGTCGCCGTGGGGTCCGAGGCGGGCTACATGATCGCGGGCGAAGATCACACGATCTACATCTCGGGCGACACCGACATCATGGCCGACATGGCCTGGATGGCCGACCTGCACCAGCCCGACATCGGGATCCTGTCGGCCGGCGGCCATTACACGATGGACATGGCCCGCGCCGCCTATGCCGCACGCAAGTTCTTCAACTTCCGCGTGATCATCCCCTGCCACTACCGCACCTTCCCGGCCCTGGAACAGACGGCGGATGCGCTGCGCGCAGGCGTGGCCCCCGGCGTGCGCGTGGTCGAACCCCAGGTGCTGGAGCCGATCAGCTTCTGACCGCCCCCGGCGCCCGCAGCCACCCGCCGCTCAGCCGCCGGGTGGCTTGCACTCGGGATTGCCGAATTTCTTCTGGCAGGCCCTGGCCACGCAGGCGTCGATCTGCACCTCACGCCTGCCTGCGTTCCCGTCCACGGTTTCCACCGTCACATAGGGGATCGAGATCCTGGTCATCTCGGCCACGCACTTGGTGACATTGCCCTTGGTCTTGCAGCTCTGCCGTCCCGTGGGGCGCTCTTCATACCGGATCCGTTCGACCATCTGCTGGCGATAGACCGGCGGGATGCGCTGCATCCATTCGCCCTCGCAGATCGCACGCTCGGCCTGGTATTCGGGTGTGGCACAGGCGCTCAGCAGCAGCAGGACGGCAATCGACAGACGACGAAGGCGCATGGAAAATTCTCGGCAAGACTCTGCCGCGGGATGACAGGCGCGCCCGGAACCTGTAAAGCGGGCGCGCCCACGGTCTGGCCGACCCTGGGGCCGCGGCGGTCAGGGCCGCAGATAGGCATACCCGTCGTATTGCAGCTCCATCAGCCGCACCGCGCCCGAGGGCACCTCGGTCGCCTCCTCGATCAGCGGCACATCGGTCTGGCTCTGCTGCTTCATCGCCTGCACCGTGTTCAGACAGGCCGAAAAGGACAGCGAGTCATATTCCAGCGCCAGCTGCGCGATCCGGTCCTTCACGGGCGAGGTATCGGCCCGCAGCATGTGCAGCCCGGGGCCATAGGTCACGATCTCGACCGTCGCCGTCTCGCCCTTGCCGGCATAGTGCTTCAGGATGTTCACCGCATTGTTCAGCGCCATGTTCATGGTCGAGACGTTTTCCTCGTCCACATGGATCGCCACCTTCGGCCCCTCGGCCAGCGCGGCCACCGGCATCAGCGCCAGCACCGCCCCCAGAACCAGCCCGCGCAGGCCCCCCGTTCCCGTCATGTGAACCTCCCTCTTTCACATAGATGGATTGCAATCCCTGAAGTCTTTCCGACATCGGGGCGAAAAGCAACGAGTCGTTGCGACGAAAGGGCGCGCCCCCGCCGCCTAGCGCCGCGCGCGGAAGAAGTCCTGCAGCAGCGCCGCGGCCGGCCCCGCGGCGATCCCGTCATAGACCTCGGGAACATGATGGCACTGCGGGTGGGAAAACACCCGCGCCCCATGCGCCACGCCACCCGACTTCGGATCATCCGCGCCGTAATAGAGCCGTCCGATCCGCGCCAGGCTGATCGCGCCGGCGCACATCGGGCAGGGCTCCAGCGTCACATAGAGATCATGCCCCGTCAGCCGCGCCTGCCCCGTCGCGGCAAAGGCCGCGCGCAGCGCCAGCATCTCGGCATGCGCGGTGGGATCGCCCGCCGCGCGCATCCGGTTGCCCGCCCGCGCCACCACCCGCCCGCCCGGCGCCACGACACAGGCGCCCACCGGCACCTCGCCGCGCGCGGCGAG
>JACXUX010000223.1 GCA_014763725.1 Rhodobacterales bacterium | reverse complement strand
GCATCTCGGTCCTCGGGGGTCGGGCGCGCGCAGGGTAGGGGGCGGGGCCGCGGCGGTAAAGGCCCCGCGATCCGCCCCCCGCCCGCGGGCGCTTGCACCCGCCGGGCGATGCGGCCATCTTCGGCGCATGGCGCGCAGACAGGGATCGCATGGCGACATCACGGGCCCCCGCGTGCGCGCGGCGGCGCTGCGGCTGTTCGCGCGGCATGGCTATGCGGCCGTCTCGATGCGGCAGATCGCGGCCGAGGTGGGGCTGCAGGCCGGGGCGCTGTATCTCTACACCCCCGACAAGCAGTCGCTGCTGGCCGATCTGATGGTCGGGCATCTGGACCATCTGCTGGCAGCGCGGGCGGCGCTGCCGCCCCTTGGGGGGCCTGCCGAACGGCTGGACCAGTTCGCGCGTTTTCACGTCAACTATCACCTGGACCGGCCCGAGGCGGTGTTCATCGCCTATATGGAGCTGCGCAACCTGGAGCCGGCGAACTTTGCCCGCGTCGAGGCGCTGCGCCGCGCCTATGAGGAGGGCGTGGCGCAGATCCTGCGCGACGGCCAGGCGGCGGGCGTCTTTGCCCCCTGCGACGTGCGGCTGGCCAGCTATGCGCTGATCGCCATGCTGACCGGGGTGACGAACTGGTATCGTGAGGGCGGACGGCTGAGCCGCGACCAGGTGGCGGCCGATCATGCGGCACTGGCGCTGCGGGCGGTGGGGGCGGCCCCCCTTTCGCCCGCGCCCGCCGCAGGCTAAGTCCGTGCCGCAGACTTAGGCCGCCATGACCCAGACTTCCCCATCCGAGGCGCCCGTCGTGGCGCGCCTGTCGCCCTCGCCCCTGCGGCGGGCGCTGGCGGCGGTGCTGCTGATCGGGGTGGGGGGGCTGCTGCTGGGCGCCGGGGTCGAAGAGGCGCCGACCCCCCTGGCCGTGCGGGTGCTGCTGGTCGGCGCGGGGGCGGTTCTGGTGGGGCTGGCCGTGGCTATGTGGCGGGCCACCGCCCGGGGCCTGGAACTCACCAAGGAGGTGTTGCGCGACACCTCGGGCCAGGTGCTGGTGCGGGTCGACCAGATCCGGGGGATCGAACGGGGCGCCTTTGCGCTGAAGCCTGCGGCGGGTTTCGTGCTGCGGCTGGATCACGCGGCGCCTGCGGTCTGGGTGCCGGGGCTGTGGTGGCGCGTCGGCCGCCGGCTGGGCGTGGGTGGCGTGGCCGGCCGGATCGAGGCCCGCGTCATGGCCGAGACGATCGAGACCATGGTGCTGCTGCGCAGCCGCCCGGACCTGCAGGGCTAGCCAGCGCCTAGCTGGCCGCGAACTCGATCTTTGGCACGCGGCGGGGGCGGGTCACGACAAAGGTGTCGTAGTCGAACTCGGTGATGCCGACGTCCAGCACCGGGTCGTAATGGGCGCTGGTCTCGACCACGATCAGCGTGTCGTCATCGGGAATGATCGGAAGCCGCGCCGTCATCAACGCCAGGTCGGCCGTCGTCAGCGCGGTCTGGCCGGTGGGGCTGTAGCTCCACAGCACCTCATACCGGTTGTCGTCGGCATCGAAGGTGATGCTGGACACCCGCAGCGTGGTGGGCGCGGAATCGGCCAGCAGATAGTCGAACACCTCGTGCAGCCCGGTGATGTAGGCGCGGTCCAGCGTCACGATCTGGCGCGACACGATGTCGGCCACCGTGTAGCTGGCCTTCATCGCCGTGGTCTGCAGCCGGTAGGCATCCCAGTAGATGAACAGCGACACCCAGGTCCAGGCCATCAGCGGCATGATCAGCACGCCTTCGTGCAGGATCGCCCCGATTTCGTCGCGCAGGAACCGGCGCAGGGCGGCGGCAAGGTGGGGGGGCGCGCGCATCAGTCGGGCTCGTTCACGAAGGCCGAGGTGGCCACGATGGGATAATCCCCGTTCGCCGTGACCGGCACATAGCCGCGCTGGACGTTGAAGGGGAAGACGGGGTCGAACATCGCGCAGGCGCGGATCAGCATCATGTCGTTGGCCAGGCCCAGGTCCAGGGTGGTGGTGGGCTGGACCGTGGCGTCGCGGTCCACGCAGGTGGCGGTGGGCGCGGGCAGGTTCCAGGTCTGGGTGCTGATGGGGCGCAGCTCCAGCATCAGCGCGGTGGTGCAGTCGTCGATCAGCGGCGTGCGGTCGCAGATCATCCGCTTGAGCAGGTCGTGATCGGGCGAGGGCACGCGCCCCAGCCGCAACTCGCGCACCGTCAGGTCCAGCGAACGTTCCAGCAGCACCTGCCGCGTGACCATCAGCCCGTGTTCCATCCCCACGAAGAAGAAGACGAACATGACGGGAAAGACCAGCACGAATTCCAGCGAGGCCAGCGCGCCGGATTCCTCGCGCCAGAAGCGGCTCAGCCGGGCCAGGGGGCGGGGCGCGCGCATCATTGGGTCAACTTCAGCGTGGTGATCTGGCTGGCGATCATGCGGAAGGCCTCGCGGATTTCCAGCCCGTCGGCGTCGAAGTAGTGGCCGGGCGAGCTGGCGCAGTTCGCGATCTGCTGCCGTCCCTTCGAGGGCGCCTCGAAGGCGATGCCGAAGACCACGATGCCATCGTCCCGGGCAGCGGCGCAGACCTCCTGCAGGCGGCTGATCTTGGTGCTGGACCCGGTGGTGGTGCGGAACTGTCCCTGCCAGTAGCTGGTGGAATTGCCCACCGCATCGGAATACAGCCGGTCGGCCACATAGTTCAGACTGTAGTAGCGCCAGACTTCGGGCCAGGTCAGCTTGGTGGCGCCCGAGGTGCCGCCGTAGGGCGTGTCGTGCCAGCGCCCCTCGTCCGGCCACCAGTAGTCGTTCGAGGTCGAGCTGCGGTCCCAATAGACCGAGGCGCGCCCGTCGCTGTTGCGCCGCCAGATGTTGGACATCCCCGTGCGATAGTCGGGGTCCAGCACGTATTCGGTGGTGTTCTCGCCGTCGGTCATCAGCACGACGATCTTCAGCACCTCGGTCGTGGCGCGCGACAGCGGGCGGCCATCATACTGCGGGATCACGACGCCCGCATCGACCAGGCCCGACACCACGCCCTGCGAGGCCGGGTTCAGCAGCGCGGCCCCCCATTTCATGCCGATGTCGATCGAGGTGTTGCCCCCGTGCGACAGCGCGTCGATCCGCGACTTCAGATAGGCGCGGTCGTTGCTGAAGGGCGTGACGGTGTTGCCCACCTGATGCGGGCAGAAGAATTTCGACGGGCTGCGCGTGCCGGTGCTGGCATAGGGGTCGAAATGCCCCGCCTGCGTCAGCTGGGTGGTCTGCGACACATCGGTCGACTGGAACGTCGACGACGGCAGGTCGGCACAGAACGACCAGGTGTGCGTGCGCGGCATGTTGTATTGCGCGCTGAGCGTGTCGCCCAGGTTCACATGCCCCGCATATGGGATCAGCGAGATCGAGGTGCGCCCGTCCGTCGCCCCGTCCAGCACGATGTCGATGAAGTCCTTGGCCGCGACCTTGAGGTTGGTCAGCCGTCTGTTCGACCCCATCGAGCCCGACACGTCCAGCACCAGCGAGATCTCGACATCGGTGATGCGTTCGACGGCCGTGCTACTGGCCGGGGCGGTCAGCTGGTCGATGCCCAAGAACTGCGCGAAGAACGGGTCCAGCACCACCTCGGCGTCCACGGTCACGGTCTTCGAGTTGATCGTCTCCTGCACGTCGATCGCGCCCAGGGCGTCGGACAGGCCCTGTTTCTCGAAATAGTCGCGCACGACGGCCTCGGCGTCCTGGGTCTGGCTGAGGCTTGCCGCCGCCAGCACGGCGCGGTCGGCGGTCTGCTGCAGCTCGGTCCGGCGCAGTTCGGCGCGCATCAGGTCGACGGCCAGCCCCCCCAGCATCAGCATCAGGACCGAAATCCACAGCCCCAGCATGATCATCGAGCCGTCCTCGGCACGGCCGAAACGGCCGATCGCGTGCCCCGCACGCGCCGCCGCACCCCAGATCCCGCACACCGACTTCATCGCCAACCCTCGTCATTCCAGACTTCCGGCGGAACCCCTGCCGCGGGCCGTCACCCGGTCCTTGTCCAACTTTCCCAGACGCCTGCCTTGCGGCAAGAATGTGGCAAACCGCGACCGCAATCGCGACTTTCAGGGGGGGGGTGCGAAACGATCCGCAGGCAGGCGGCCCATGCGTTCGCGACCCTTCGAGAATCGCCCGCGGCCGCCCCGCCGCCGGCCCGGGGGCGCGCATCCTGGGGTTGCGGGGCCAGATTTCCCTTTCGCCCCTGGCGCGCCCGCCCCCGCGGGGTGATTCGGGCGCCGGGCACGAAAAACCCCGCGCCCTGCCTGTTTTGACAGCACGCTGTCGCGAATTTGCGTCTAGTCTGAACCCGGGCCGGACGGCCACCGCAGCCGGGCCGCCCCCGAAGGAGGACAAGATGCATACCCAATCCGAACCGGGCTTTCGCGCCTCGGTCGATCTGATGTTCAACCAGGCGATCCGGCTGATGGACCTCAGCCCCGGGCTGGAACAGAAGATCCGCGTCTGCAATTCCACCTATACCGTGCGCTTCGGCGTGCGTCTGCGCGGCAAGATCGAGACTTTCACCGGCTATCGCAGCGTGCATTCCGAACATATGGAACCGGTCAAGGGCGGCATCCGCTATGCCCTGTCGGTCAGCCAGGACGAGGTCGAGGCCCTGGCCGCGCTGATGACCTACAAATGCGCGCTGGTGGAAACACCCTTCGGCGGGTCCAAGGGCGGGCTGTGCATCGACCCCCGCGCCTGGGAGCCGCACGAACTGGAACAGATCACCCGCCGCTTCGCCTATGAACTGATCAAGCGCGACCTGATCCACCCCGCCCAGAATGTGCCCGCCCCCGACATGGGCACGGGGGAACGCGAGATGGCCTGGAT